>CADCQK010000020.1 GCA_902803575.1 Oscillospiraceae bacterium | reverse complement strand
GCATAGGATAACCTGAATTTGCCCGCAAAGCCTTGCCAAGCGGCGCTTCGGGCCTGATGTGGAGGGAACGCTTTATGATGATCTGGCATGTGCGCGGCGGCCGTCCGCTGCGGGGAAGGATCCCGGTGCAGGGCTCGAAAAACGCGGTGCTGCCCATCCTGGCGGCGTCGATCCTGGCGCCCTGCGAGACGACCCTCACCGGAGTTCCGGAGCTGAAGGACGTGGGCATCACTCTGCGGATCCTGCGGCATCTGGGCTGCAAAGCGGAACTTAAGGATCACGTCATGTACATCGACTCCAGACCCCTCAGCCGCTGCGACATTCCACACAGCCTCATGCGGGAGCTGCGCTCGTCGGTGATCTTTCTGGGCGCCATCCTCTGCCGCTGCGGCGAGGCGCGTCTCAGTCTCCCCGGCGGCTGCGAGCTGGGGCCGCGGCCGGTGGATCTCCATCTGGAGGCGCTCCGTGCTCTGGGCGCCGAGGTGACCGAGCAGGGGGGAGACATCATCGCCAGAGGCGGCCATCTGGAGGGAACCAAGATTCTTCTGCCCTTTCCCAGTGTGGGCGCAACCGAAAACGCCATGCTGGCGGCCTGCGCGGCGCAGGGTGAGACCACGATCCTGGGCGCCGCCCGGGAGCCGGAGATCGTCGATCTGCAGCGGTATCTTCGGCGCATGGGCGCGGATCTGACGGGTGCCGGCACGGCGGAGATCACCGTCCGGGGCTTTCATCCGAAGGCCGGCGCAGAGCATCGGATCCTGCCGGATCGGATCGCCGCGGCCACACTTTTGTGCGCCGCAGCGGCTTCCGGAGGGGAAATTTCTCTGACAAATGCAAATCCGTCGCATTTTTTGACGGTTTTAGACTCGCTTTCTGAAGCAGGATGTGATATAATAACAAAATCAGATACCGTGTCGCTCCATGCACCCAGGCGTTTGACCGCTCCGAGACCCATCGTCACGCGGCCTTACCCGGGCTTTCCCACAGATGCGCAGCCGCCGTTGATGGCCGCCTGCCTGAAGGCGAAGGGCACCACGGTATTCACGGAGAACATCTTCCAAAACCGCTACCGCCACGCGGCGGAGCTCCGGCGGCTTGGGGCGGAGGTCAGCATTGAGGGCCGGGTCGCCTACATCACCGGGGTGGAACGACTTACCGCCGCACCGCTGACGGCGGGGGATCTCCGCGGCGGCGCTGCCATGATCGTGGCGGCCCTCTCCGCCGAGGGGGAGACCGAGATCTTCGACGAGGACCACATTTCCAGAGGCTATGACCGTTTGGATCAGCAGCTGAATGCTCTGGGGGCGGAGGTCCGATGCACATACTAAGACAGGAGATTTACCCATGACAACCCAATCGGGAAAATCGAATCAGGAATTTACATTCCGCAAGGGCCTGAGCGGCATCTGGCTGTTTCTGGGGGTCATCTTGCTGATCATCCTGGCCATGAGCATTTTCTTCGTGGTCACGGACATCACGGTGGACGGAAATGCCCGCTATACGGATGAGGAGATCATCGAGGCCTCGGGACTGGAGACCGGGGAGAACCTGTTCTTCATCGACCGCTATGAGGCTGCCAGCCGGATCTTCGCAGAGCTGCCCTACGTCAACGATGCGGTGGTGGCCCGCGAGCTGCCCAACCGGGTGCGTATCACCATCACCGAGAGCAGCGCCATGGCCTATGTGGCGGCGGAGGGGAAGAACTGGGTCCTGGACCAGAACTGCAAGATCCTCCGCAGCGCGGAAGCCAACGAGCTCAACTCCCTCATCCGGGTGGACGGCATCGTCCCCGTGGAGCCGAAGGAGGGCACGGTCATGGCTGTGGATGAGCAGAGCGGCGCCCAGCTTCGGTATCTGATCGCGATTCTGAATCAGATCCTCACCCGCGGCATGTGGACGGATGTGGACGTCATTGACCTGAGCGACGTGACCAGCCCGGCCTTCACCTATCAGGAGCGGTTCACCGTGCGTCTGGGGGAGAACGAGGATCTGGATTACAAATTCGGTCTGCTGCAGAGCGCCATCCAGCAGCTGACGGAATCCGACGCGGGAACCCTGGATCTGTCCATGGATCAGCAGGTACATTTCAGCCCCGGCTGATATGCTTTTTTCATTGAAATTGAAAAAAAGATTGACCTGAAAGGGAAAATGATATAAAATGGGAAAGAATAAAAAGAAGAATCGCAAAAATATGCCCCGGCCAAAGCAGCCTCATCAGCAGCCGAAGCCGGTGCAAGCCGCGCCTGTGCCTGCGGAGGAAGCAGCTCCCGTCGTGATCGGGGAGCCGGAACAGCTGAGACTGGAGATTCCGGAGCCGGTGCGGGAAGTCGCGCCTGCCGAGCCTGAACCGATCGCTTTGCCAGAGCAGCCCGAGGCGCCAGATCCCATTGAAAATCAAACCATTGCACTTCCGGAGGAACCCCTCCGGACAGCGCCATTCCAAGAAAAATCTACCGACAGGGAGGAAACAGCAATGCCCTATATGAGTGAAACCGGACCGGAAAATGTCGTCACGATCAAAGTCGTAGGCGTCGGCGGCGCAGGCAACAACGTTGTCAACCGCATGGTCAAATCCGGTACCCAGGGCGTCGAATATGTCGCCGTCAACACGGACAAGCAGGTGCTGGCCGTCTCCAGTGCGGATCAGAAGATCCAGATCGGCGAGAAGCTGACCCACGGTCAGGGCGCCGGCAGCGATCCGGAGATCGGCAAGCGCTCCGCAGAAGAGAGCCGCAACAACATCGCCAAGAGCCTTGAAAATACCGACATGGTGTTCATCACCGCCGGCATGGGCGGCGGCACCGGCACCGGCGCTGCTCCCACCATTGCAGATCTGGCACGCGAGGCCGGCATCCTGACGGTGGCCGTGGTCACCAAGCCCTTCAAGTTCGAGGGCAAGCGCCGCATGGATCAGGCGCTCAAGGGCATTAACGAGCTGCTGGGCAAGGTGGACTCCCTGCTGATCATTCCCAACGATCGTCTGAAGTTCGCCACCGACCAGAAGGTCACCCTGGCCAACGCCTTCCAGATCGCCGATGATGTTCTGGTGCAGGCTGTCACCAGCATCTCCGAACTGATCAAGAGCACCGGCTTCATCAACCTGGACTTCGCCGACGTGTCCTGCATCATGAAGGACGCGGGCTTCGCCCACATGGGCGTGGGCCACGCTGCCGGCAAGAGCAAGGCGGAAGAGGCTGCGAAGATGGCCGTTGCGAGCCCCCTCATGGAGACCTCCATCAACGGCGCCCGCGGCGTGCTGATCAACATCACCGGATCCGTGGATATGGGCCTGGAGGATGTGGAGACTGCCGCCAACCTGGTGCAGGAGGCTGCTCACCCCGACGCCAACATCATCTTCGGCGCCAGCTTCGACGATACGCTGGACGATGAGATCCGCGTGACCGTCATCGCCACCGGTTTTGAGGATGCCACCAGCCAGGCGGCTGAGGCACCCGCCGCTCCCGTTGAGGAGAAGAAGCCTCTGGTGCGTCCCGCCGGCCTGTACAGCAGCGCCGTGCAGGAGGCTGCCCCCGCTGCCGCTCCGGTTGTGCAGCCCGTGGCTCCTGCCGCTCCTGCTCAGCCCGTTGCGCCTGTGCAGCCCGCCGCTCCCGTGGCTCCCGCTGCCCCCGCCGCGGAAGAGGAAGATCCCTTCGACGGCATCTTCAAGATCTTCAACCAGAAGTAATTTCAAAAACCTTTACCGCCTTCGCTTCGGCGAGGGCGGTTTTTCCGTAATGGGAATGGAATCCTGAGAGGGGAGGTGCACCGGATGAAAAACTGGAAAAACTGGCGGATCGTGCGATTTTTCGTCTGCATGGTGCGCCTCTATGTGGAAAAACGGCTGGGCCGTACGGCCGCTGCCATGGCTTATTTCATGGTCCTGACGCTGTTCCCGGCCATCATCTGCCTGTATGATCTGCTGGCGCTGGTGGTGGCAAGACCGGACGCGGTGTTCCAGGTGCTGGAGAACCTGGTGGTGCCGGAATCCACCAGATCCATCATCGAGGAGTTTTTAAGATTCACCGCCCGGAACGCCAACGGCACGGTCTTCGTGGTGGCGTTCATGACGGTGCTGCTGTCTGCCAGCGCAGTGTACCGCACCTTCTGCGGCTGCGCGGAGGAGATCAGCGGCGGCAGGCGCTTCGGGGTCATCGGCGGCACGGTTGCGAGCTTCATCTTCGCCGCCGCCTTCCTGATTGCCGTGTTCGGAAGCTTCATGGCCATCATCACCGGCCGTCAGGTGGTGCACAAGCTGGACGAGGTCATCACCTGGCTGAACATCGGCGAGTGGTGGACCTGGACACGATTTGTGGTGCTGTTTCTGATTCTTCTGGGAATGCTGCTGGTGCTGTACTGGCTGGCGGCCTCCAAGGAGCAGTCGCGCAAAGTCTTTCCCGGTGCTTTCTTTGCCGCCATCGGCATGGCTGGGATCTCCATCGGCTTCTCCTGGCTGGTGGGAAGATCAAGCCGCTACCCGCTGGTCTACGGCTCTCTCGCCAGCGTGATCCTGCTGATGGTCTGGCTGGATCTGCTGAGTCTGATGATGGTCCTCGGCTGCGCCTTCAACCAATCCATCGTGGAAACGCGGCCAATGGAGTAAACTTGAATCGAAATAATCCCCCGGACTTCTGTCCGGGGGACTGATTTTTCTGTTGCGATCAAAGATCGTTCTGGATGATCTGATCGAAGGTCTCTCTCTGCACGGCGATCTTGGCGCCTTCCTCAGAGAGCATGACGATGGGCGCCTTGGGGATCCGGTTATAGTGGGAGGCCATGGCGTAGTTGTAGGCGCCGGTGGTCGCGATGGCCAGCAGATCGCCGCGGCGGAGCTCCGGCAGCCAGACGTCAGGCTGGAGAATGTCATCACTCTCGCAGCAGCGGCCAACCACGTCACAGTGGAGGGTGGGCGGCGCGTCCATGCGCTCCGGGGCGAAGACCGTGTAGGGCGCCTTGTAAAGGGCATAGCGGGGGTTGTCGGTCATGCCGCCGTCCACGGAGACGTAGTTCTTATAACCCTTGATCCGCTTGACGCTGCCCACGGTGTACATGGTCAGGCCGGCGTCTGCCACAATGCTGCGGCCGGGCTCCAGCAGCACGGCGGGGAAGGGAATGCCCAACTTCTCGGAGTAGCCCTTCATGAACTCCGCCAGGGCGGAAATGCGGTAGGGGATGTCCACAACACCCTCGCTCTCCCGATAACGGACGCCGTAGCCGCCGCCGAGATCTAGAAGCTTCGTCTCAAAACCGTAGGCGTGGTAGAGCTGTCCCATGAAGTCCAGCATGATCTGGGCCGTGCGTTCGAAGACGTCCTCGTCGAAGACCATGCTCCCCACGTGGCAGTGGAGCCCCTCCACCTGCAGGTGGGGCAGGGCCGTGGCATAGTGGTAAAATTCCTCCGCCTGGCCGGTCTCGATGGGTACGCCGAACTTGGAGTCCACCTTGCCGGTGGCGACAGCGTCGTAGGTGTGGGGATCGATGCCTGGGGTCACGCGCAGCAGGCACTTCTGCACATGATCTCTGCGCTCGGCGATGTGCTCGATGGCGTAGAGCTCCTCCACGTTGTCCACCACGAAGTAACCGACGCCGCAGTCCATGGCGTAGGCGATGTCTGCGTCGGTCTTGTTGTTTCCGTGGAAGAAGGCCTTCTCCATGGGGAAGCCCGCCTGCACCGCGGTGTGGATCTCACCGGAGGAGACCACATCGATGCCGAGTCCGGTCTCCCGCACGATCTCGTAAATATGCTTAAAGCTCAGAGCTTTGCTGGCATAGAGGGTCAGCGCCTGGGGGCCGAAAAACTCCACCATGGCATCCTGATACATTTTGCAGTTGTAGCGGATCCGCGCCTCATCCATCAGATAGAGGGGGGTGCCGAACTCCTTGGCCAGCTTGGCCGTGTCGTAGCCCGCGAAATGCAGGACGCCGTCCTGAACCTTCAAATTGGTTGCGATCATGGGAACGTTCCTCCGAAATGTAGTGTGTTAATTTGCTAAAGCATAAAATACCATAGTTTTTCCGTTTGCGCAAGAGGAAAATCAGTTTTTTCCAGCATTTTTGTGTTTGCGGCCCAGCACCATCCAGGCGCAGCAGAGGATCAAGATGAGGCCGATGACCAGAATGGCGCAGTTGCGGAAGTAGACCTCCGGCAGGATCTGGATGATCTGATCCACGTTGGGGTCAAACAGCCAGTTGGTCTTTCCGGGGAAGAAGATGCTGTGGAACACCGTGAAGGCCCGGTCAAAGTCCGTGGCCCCCAGTGCGAAGATGATGAGGAACAGCACCAGCATCCCGGCGCCGGCCCAGAAGCCGGGGCCCCGATCCCGGAACCGGTGGGGCTTCCAGATCAGGCTGAGAAGCAGCAGCACCGCGAGAATGATCCCGCTGATCACCGCCACCTTCAAATCCAGCTGAAACAGCACCCGCACGTCGGTGAAGTGGGCCTTTCCGGACTCTGACCATTTCAGCACACCGGTGCCGAATTCCGTGCCTTTCAATTCGAAGGACATCATCTCGTCGTAGGCCTCCAGGATCTCGGACTCCGTCCAGCCGGTCTGTTCGGGAAGCTTCAGGAGCTTCACATGGGCGGCATAAAACCCGCGGCTCAGGATCGGCACGGCGATGGATGCGCTGATGGTGAACAGCGCCAGGGAAATGGAAATCAGAATGGAAATCAGCTTTTTCACGTCGAAGAAACCTCCAGACCGGCCGAGGATGCGATCAACACCTGTCCCGGCAGATAAAACGCCCACATGGCGATGTTGGTAAACACAGAGGGGGCCAGATTGTTGAGCCCCACGCAGAGATCGCAGCAGAAATACAAAATCAGTCCTGCGGCGTAGATCGCGGCGGTGCGGCTCCGCTTCGTCCTTGCGAAGATCAGCGCCTCCGCCACGTTCAGTCCGAACCAGCTGATGTAGGCAGCAGCGAGCATGGCGAGGAAACCGAACTGCACCGTGGCGGCCACTGCCAGCGCTGCGATGACCACTCGCAGGATCAGGTCTGCTTTGGGATCCAAACCCCGCAATCCGCACAGCCGGAGGGTGTGGATGATCTGCACGATCAGAAAGATCCCGACACCCAGCGGATACCACCGATCCAGCAGCAGCAGAAACACATCCGCCAGCACCGAGAGACACAGCGCCCAGGCGATCAGCCGGCTGTCCCGATCCTTCGACTCCAGAACCGCGAACACCGCGCACAGCAGGATCGCCGCGAACTTGATGGGCGATGTATTCATGACCTGACGGAAGTCAAGCCCCAGAAAACCCAGCCACAGCAGGGCTTCCAGCAGCCAGAACCAGATTCGCCTTCGGCCCATCCCGTGCCCTCCTTAAAATGCGTATTGTGAGAAAGGAAAAACTGTGTTATATTATAGCTGGAAAAGGACCATTTGTCCACAGGGAGGTGAGACCATGCGCCGGAGAACGAGAGCCATCATCGCCGCTTTGATCGTGCTGTGCCTGCTGCTGGTAGCCGGGTGGGTGGTCTACCGCCATACCATCAAGGACTATGTGGACTGCGGCCGGATGCTGGCGAAGGTCTACAACGCCGAGGCGTCGGATCTGAGCTTCGAGGTGACCATCAACGCCTCCGGTACCGAGGTGGAAAGCCGCTTCCGTGCCATCCGATTCCCCTTCCAGAACACCACCGCTGCCCAGATCACGCTGAATGGAAAAAACGGCGACTACACATTTTATAAGATCCACGGCCGAAACGTGGAGGAGACCGGCGACAACGCCGAGAACCAGGACGCCATCCCCAGAAACTTCATGGAGCTGCTGGAGTGGGGCCGGGGGATCTACAAATCCGATCTGGAGATCAGCAAGATCCGGGACCGGAGCTACACCACCTACCGGGTGGACGTGCCCGACGACATGGTGCAGAGTTTCCTGGACGCCTATCTGGGGGCGCTGGACACCTTCGATCTGAAGTATTCTGACTGCGTCCTGACCCTGACGGGGACGAAGGGGAGAATGACCGAGCTGGTGCTCCAGGGCACCGCCAGCTACCGGATCCTCTTCGTGAACGCCTCCGCCAATGTGGTGATCCGGGCGCGGGTCAACGCCCTGGACAAAGACGTCAACATTCCGACGGTACCTGATTCCGTCGTCAAAGGAGCAAACTAAACCCTATGAATCTGATTCGAACCTTTCTGGCCGTTTTGGCCTGCCGGTTTTCCCGCTGGATCATCCGGCTTCTGGGCAGAGGCGGCACGGCGTTCCCCGGCCGGGTGGCGCTGAAGATCTATCCCCAGGTGCTGGGGGTCCTGTCGAAGAACGTCCGCACCATCCTGATCACCGGCACCAACGGCAAGACCACCACCTCCCGCATGGTGGAGCAGGCCTTCATCGATACGAAGAAATCCTATTTCTCCAACAAGTCCGGCGCCAATCTGATCTCCGGCATCACGGCGGAGTTCTGCGTCCACAGCACCCTGCTGGGCAAGCCGAAGTGCGAGTTCGCGGTCATCGAGTGCGATGAGGCCGCCTCCAAGACGGTACTGAAATACCTGAAGCCCGAGGTCATCGTGGCCACCAACGTCTTCCGGGATCAGCTGGACCGCTACGGCGAGATCACCCACACCCTCAACAACATCATTGAGGGCATCTCCCATTCTCCCGAGTCGCTGCTGTGCCTGAACGCGGACTGCTCGCTGATTGCCTCCATCCCATCCCACGTGAAAAACCCGGTGGTGTTCTTCGGCCTCAACGTGCCGCTGGAGCCGGGAGACAGCAAGGAGCTCTCCGACGCGCCCCACTGCATCCACTGCAAGACGGAGTATGAGTATTCCTACCGCACCTACGGCCATCTGGGCGGCTTCCGCTGCCCAAAATGCGGCTATTCCAGACCCACGCCCCAGTACGCGGTTACGGAGATCACGGCCATGGACGTGGACTCCAGCAGCGTCAACATGGATCTGAACGGCAGAGATCTCTTCCTGCACATCAACCTGCCTGCGGTCTACAACATCTACAACGCTGCCGGCGCGGCCGCGGCCCTGGACGCCTTCGGGTTCCAGAGAGCGGAGATCGCCGGCGCTCTGGCCAGCTTCGACTGCGGCTTCGGCAGAATGGAAAAGTTCGATCTGGAGGGTACCCCCGGCCGTATGATGCTGGTGAAAAATCCCGCCGGCTGCAACCAGGTCATGCGGTATCTGGCGGCGCTGCCGGATCCCTCCATGTTCGTGGTCTGCCTGAATGACAACGACGCCGACGGCACCGACATCTCCTGGATCTGGGACGCGGACTTCGAGCGGCTGGGCACCATGGACGAGCGGCTGGAAAAGGTGCTGGTTTCCGGCATCCGCGCAGAAGACATGGCCCTGCGACTGAAATACGCCGGGGTCCCGGAGGAGAAAATGGAGATCATCCACGACTATCCGCAGCTGATCGACAAAATGTGCGAAAGCGAGCACCGGGTCTTCATCATGCCCACCTACACGGCCATGCTGGAGCTGCGCGGCCTGATGCAGAAGCGGCTGGGCGGAAAGGAGTTTTGGGAATGAGCAGCACGCTGAAAATCTGTCACCTCTACCCGGATCTCCTGAATCTCTATGGCGACCGCGGCAACATTCTGTGCATGCAGCAGCGTCTGAAGTGGCGGGGTATCACCGCCGAGGTCACTGAGGTGCCCGCCGGGGCGAAGGCGGACTTCAAAGACGCGGATCTGATCTTCATCGGCGGCGGCCAGGACTTCGAGCAGGAGGTTCTGCTTTCTGATCTGAAATCCGGCAAGGACCAAGAGCTGAAGGCCGCCATTCAGGACGGCAAGACCGTGCTCGCCATCTGCGGCGGCTATCAGATGCTGGGCAAATACTATGAGACCTGGGACGGCGTCCGCTGCGACTTCATCGACGCCATCGACTTTTACACCGTGGGCTCCAAAGAGCGCATGATCGGAAACTTCGCCTTCCAGTGCGGCGATGCCTCCGGCGGCAGCACCGTGGTGGGCTTTGAAAACCACAGCGGCAAGACCTATCTTGGGCCTGGCGTGGAGCCCCTGGGAAAGATCCTCGCCGGCGGCGGCAACAACGGCGAGGACGGGGGAGAGGGCGTAAGGTATCTCAACGTCTTCGGAACCTACAGCCACGGCCCCATCCTGCCGAAAAACCCGGAATTTTGTGATTTCCTTTTGAACACGGCCCTCCAGACCCGAAACCCCGGTTTCCGGCTGGAGCCGCTGGACGATGGTCTGGAGCTGGCCGCCCACGACGCGGTTTTGCAGCGGGTCCTGTCCAAGCAGGAATAAAAGCAAATCCAAATCCATGAAATGCTCTCCTTGGGGGGAGCATTTTTGCTGTGTAAATTCCTTGCATGGCTATGAGATTTGTCGTATAATATTTCCATGATCGCATAGGAAAGGAAGATACCATGCTTCGGAATGTGAAGATCGCGGACCTGAATGTAGGCGACGTGATCGAGTGCTATTTCATCTTAAAGGAGGCAACCTCCAAGACCACCGCCAACGGACGCCCCTACCTGAGCGCCCAGGTCTCTGACCGCTCGGGCTACATCACCATGATGGTCTGGGACTATCCCGGTCCGGTGGGGGAGGCCAACGTCGGTCAGGTGGTGAAGGTGCGGGGCGAGGTGATCGAATACCGCGGCACCCACCAGCTCACCGGCCATCGGATCCGTCTGGCACAGGAAAACGATGTCTACGACAAATCCATGCTGGTGCCCACGGCGCCCATCGACCCGGAGCAGCGGATGGAGGAGATTCAAAAGCTGGTGCAGTCTCTGGAGGACGCCGATTACCGCAGCCTCTGTGAGACCATGCTCCGGCGCCACGGGGAGGCCTTCCGGAACATCCCCGCCGCCAAGAGCGTGCACCACAGCTTCTTAAACGGCCTTTTGATGCACACTTCCAACATGCTGAAGATCGCGGAGCTTATGGCGGAGATCTACTCCGACGTGGTGGACCGGAGCCTGCTGCTGGCGGGCACGCTGCTTCACGATTTTGCGAAGGAAGAGGAGTTTGTCTTCTCCGAGCTGGGCCTCTCCACCGGCTACACGGTAAAGGGGCAGTTGCTGGGCCATCTGGTCATGGGCGCCCAGGAGGTGGCGAAGGTGGCCGCCGAGCTGGGCATCCCGGAGGAGAAATCCATCCTGCTGCAGCACATGCTTTTGAGCCACCACGGGGAGCCGGAGTTCGGAGCCGCGGTGGTGCCCATGTGCGCGGAGGCGGAGCTTTTGAGCAAGATCGACCTGATCGACAGCCGGATGGAGATCTACACCGAGGCCCTGGCGGAGATCCAGCCGGGGATGTTCACCAACCGTATCTTCGCACTGGATAAGAAAATCTATCGTCATGAATAAGGAATCATCTATGGAACCAAAATCGATCACAGCAGGACTCATGGACTTTCTGCGCCGGAGCCCCGGATGCTTCCACGCAGTCAGAAATCTGGCTGAAATGCTGGAGGCTGCGGGCTTTCAAAGGTTGCAGGAGACCGATCTCTGGTCGCTGCAGCCCGGCGGGAACTACTATGTCACCAGAAACGGAAGCTCCCTGATCGCCTTTCGTCTGCCGGAAGATAGGCCCCATCGGCTGCGTCTGACGGCGGCACACACGGATTCGCCCACCTTCAAGCTGAAGCCGGGACCGGGCCTCACCGACGGGGGGCTCACAAGACTGAACGTGGAGCAGTACGGCGGCGCCATCCGGCAAAGCTGGCTGGATCGGCCCCTGTCCGTGGCGGGCAGAGTGCTGGTGGAGAAAGAAGGCGATCTTCGTCAGGTGCTGGTGGCGCCGGATCGGGATTTGCTGCTGATCCCCTCTCTGGCTATCCACTTTACATCCCCCGATCAGGACGCCCCCTCGGTGCAGAGCAATCTGCTGCCGGTGCTGACCACGGAGGGCGGTCCGGCGGTGCTGGACGAGCTGCTCAGAGTCTGCGGCGTGGAGCCTGAGACCGTGGCGGGGATGGATCTTTACCTGACCAACCGGGAGGAGCCGAGGCTCTGGGGCCTCAAGAACGAATTTCTCTCCGCGCCGAAGCTGGACGATCTGGCCTGCTGCTACGGCACCATGGAGGGATTCCTGGAATCGGAGGCAGATCGAGACGCGCTGATCTACTGCGCCTTTGACAATGAAGAGGTGGGCAGCACCTCCCGACAGGGGGCGGCCTCCACCTTCCTGAGAGACACGCTGGAGCGGCTGTTCCAGTCCTTTGATCTCACCTCCGATGAGCGCCACGCGATGCTGGCGAGAAGCGTTCTGGTCTCCGCAGACAACGCCCACGCCTTCCACCCGGGCTATCCCGCGGTGGCGGATCCGGTGAACCGGCCGAAGCTCAACGGCGGCCTGGTTTTGAAGCATCAGGCGGCCCAGAAATATACCACCGACGGCGTCTCGTCGGCCCTCTGCCGCATGCTCTGCAAAGCCCACGACATCAAGCTGCAGGAGTACACCAACCACTCCGACCAGCGGGGCGGCTCCACCCTCGGGAACCTGTCCAACACCCAGGTCTCCCTGCGGGCCATGGACATCGGCCTGCCGCAGCTGGCCATGCACAGCGCTTACGAGACCATGGGCGCCGGGGATCCCGCATCTCTCGCCGCCTTCTCCAAAGCGTTTTTCAGCGACAGGTTACCGGAAGTTCAAGAATAAAAGGAGAGAATACGATGCTGTTTATCTGCTATTCCCGCTGCACCACCTGCAAGAAGGCCCAGGCCTGGCTGGACGAGCAGGGGATCGCCTACACCAGACGGGAGATCAAGGACGAGCCGCCCACGGAGGCTGAGCTGCGCAAATGGGTCCAGGAGAGCGGACTGCCCCTGAAGCGGTTCTGGAACACCAGCGGCATCCCGTACCGGGAGCTGGGGATGAAGGACAAACTTCCCACCATGTCGGAGGACGAGCAGTTCAAGCTCCTCGCCAGCGATCCCATGCTGGTCAAACGGCCTCTGCTGATCGGCGACGACTTCGCGCTGCCGGGCTTCAAGCTGCCGGAGTGGGAGGAAAAGGCACTCTGACCCTCACAATTCCAATACAGAATCTGCCCTCGGGTTTTCCCGGGGGCAATATTTTTGAAAAATGTGAAATATCTGTGAATTACCCCCTTGCAAATTCAATACTTTGCTGTATAATAGTTACCATAACAACTATACCCTGTAGAATGAGGAGAAATAGTACCATGACAAAACGCCTGATTTCCCTTCTGCTGGCAGTTCTCTGCGTCGCGTCGCTGCTGATGATTCCGGCAGCCGCCGTAGAGCCGGAGGATGGCCCCAACGACGCGGAGGAAGTTGTGGAAACTGCGGCCCCCGCAGAGACCACGGCCCCGGACGCCGAGGAGCCGGAGACAACGCCCGAAGCCTCGGCAGAGCCCGCAGAATCCGCCGCTCCCGCTGAGACTGCGGAGCCGGTGGAGACTGCCGCTCCCGCTGAGACGTCTGAGCCCACTGCCACCCCGGATGTGACGCCGACCCCGGCTCCCACCGAGACGCCGAAGCCGACGCCCACACCGAAACCCACGCCTACCCCGGCGCCGACTCCCTGGTACCAGAATGCCATG
>CADCQK010000019.1 GCA_902803575.1 Oscillospiraceae bacterium | reverse complement strand
CAACATCGCTGACTACTATCCCTCCATGTGCCAGGACGCGCTGTTCAACAAGCGCCAGACCGAGATCGACGTGCTCAACGGCAAGATTGCCGAGTACGGCGAGGAGCTGGGCATCCCCACGCCCTGCTGCACCGTTCTCACCCAGATCGTCCGCTGCATCCAGGACAACTACGAGAACCAGTACCTGGGCGACTACCTGTTCTACAACAAGTAAGCAAGTTTTCCAAAACCCCGCCGATTTCGGTCGGCGGGGTTTCTGAACTTTTGTAGGGCGGGGACCCGTGCCCCGCCGCCGTGGATGAATCTGAAAAAGCGGCGGCCCACAGGTGGCCGCCCTACATGCATAATACATCACCAAGGAGATACATCTATGAAAATCGCAATGATCGGTTCCGGCGCGGCCGGCAGCGTGTTTGCCGCCTATCTGAGAAAGGGCGGCGCGGAGCTCTGGCTCATCGATAAGTATAAGGCCCACATGGACAAGATCGCCGAGGACGGCCTCGTGTTCATCACCCCGGAGGGGGAGGAGACCCTCACCGGCTTCCACACCGCCCCAACCGCGAGAGACATCGGCGTCATGGACATGGTGATCCTGATGGTGAAAGCCACCCAGACCGTGGACGTCATGAACGACACCATGCCCGCCATCGGCCCGGACACCGTGGTGGTGAGCCTCCAGAACGGTCTCGGCAACGACGAGGTGCTCTCGCAGTACGTGGAGAAGGAGCGCATCATGTACGGCAGCGGCCTCATCGGCACGGAGCTGCGGGGCCCCGGCGTCTGCGTCTCCAAGCCGGAGCAGGGCATCCAGATGCACTTCGGCGCCGTGGTGAACAACCCCATCACCGACAAGGCCGGCAAGGCCCTGGAGGACTGCTTCAAGGCCGGCGGCTGCAACGCCAGCTTCGACGAGGATGTGCGCATTTACGTCTGGCGCAAGGTCATCGCCAACGCGGGCTACAACGGCGTCAGCGCCCTGATGCGCATGCGTGTGGGTGAGGTCTTTGCCGATCCCTACGGCATGGACATCGTCCGCAACGTCTGGGCCGAGGGCTGCGCCGTGGCAGAGGCCATGGGCATCGGCGATCTGCGTCCGCTGATGGAGGCGGAGGAGCCCAACATTCTCGCGGGTCTCGGCAACTACTATCCCTCCATGGCCCAGGACGCGGTGCTGCACAAGCGGCAGACTGAGGTCAGCGTCCTCAACGGCGCCATCGCCCGCTACGGTGAACGCCTCGGCATCCCCACGCCCTACAACACCGTCATCACCAAGTTCATCTCCTGCATCCAGAACAACTACGACAAGCAGTATCTGCAGTAATAGTAAGAAACAACGCCGCTGAAAAGCGGCGTTGTTTCTTGGATAGAGTTAAATTGGAGTTTGTAGGGCAGTTGGATAGAGCGAAGCCTTCCCCTTGAGGGGAAGGTGGCACAGCGGGAAATAGCCGTGACGGATGAGGTGGAAACCCCTGTGCTGGGGCCGAAACTTGGCCACCTCATCAGTCTCGCTTCGCTCGACAGCTTCCCCTCAAGGGGAAGCCTTTAAAACGGAGGCTTCGCCCCGATAAACTATAATTTGAAACCCCTCACGAAAAAATCTCCCCCGGTTGGTTCCGGGGGAGTTGTTTATTCGGTTTCCTTTTCTCCGGTGACGATCTCGCGGATGGTGGGGTAGGGGAGCTTCAACTCCTGCCGATCGTAGGTCAGCAGACCGTTGAGCTCGGTCTCCACGTCGCTGAGCTGGGTGTAGACCGCGGCGGCGAGGCCCTGCTCCTTCGCGGGGAGAATCTCTTCGGCATAGAGCTTGGTCAGCGCCTTTTTCAGGGTCTCAGCGTCCTTGCAGGATTTGTAGCCGAAGGCCTTCTCGGGTCTGGCGTGGCCCTCGACTCTGAGGGTGTAGCCGCCGAACTCGGACAGCAGCACGGCCCGGCCCAGCTTGTCGGGCTTGTGGTGGTATTTGGTGAAATAGACGTGGAGGCTCTGCACCTGACCAAAGCCCTGATCGTGCCAGCCGCTGGCGGGATCCACGGTGCGGCTGCGGTCGATGGATTCGATGTTCTCCACGGCGGTGCGGCTGTCAAACTGGCCCCAGCCCTCGTTGAAGGGCACCCACATGACGATGCTGGGGTGGTTGTAGAGGGTGGACACCATGCGCTTGAGCTCTGTGAGAAACTGCTTTCTGCCGTCGGCGCTCTCCCGTCCGAAGAGGGCATAGCGGCTGTCGTCGAAGTTCTGCTTGGTCACCAGCGGGGCGTTGATCACGGCGGCCTTGTATTCTCCGCCGCCTGCGGGCATATCCTGCCAGACCAGCATGCCGATCCGGTCGCAGTGGTAGTACCAGCGGTCGGGCTCCACCTTCATGTGCTTGCGGAGCATGTTGAAGCCCATGGCCTTGGCGCACTCAATGTCATAGACCATGGCGTCGTCGGCAGGGGGCGTGTACTGCCCGTCGCTCCAGTAGCCCTGATCCAGAAGGCCGTTGTGGAAGTAAGGTTCGCCGTTTAACAGCAGCCGCGGCACGCCGTTTTCGTCCTTGCCCACGCCCACGCTGCGCATGGCAAAATAGCTGGTGATGCAGTCTTCCCCCAGGGTCATGGTGAAGGGGTAGAGCACCGGGTTCTCCGGGCTCCACAGTTCCAGCCCCGGCGTGGGCACCCGGACGGTCTTGCCGGCGGGGAAGGCGAACTTCTTGCCCTCCAGCTCCATGACGCATTTGCCGGTGCCGTAGACCACCACTTCCAAAGCCTCCAGCTCCGGCTTGGGAGTGAGCTTCAAGCCGCGGATGTAGTTTCTGGGGACGCTCTCGATCCAGACCGTCTGCCAGATGCCGCTCTGGCCGTGATACCAGATGCCGCCGGGCTCCAGACGCTGCTTGCCCCGGGGCAGATCGTTCTGATCGGTCTGATCCCGGACACAGACCAGCAGCTGGTTTTTCTGCCGCACCACGTCGGTGAGCTCCACGGTGAAGGGGGTGTAGCCGCCGGTGTGGCTGCCCACCTCCACGCCGTTGCACCAGACCGTGGCGATCTGATCCACCGCGCCGAAGTGCAGCAGGATGCGGCCCTGATTGAATCCCTCCGGAAGCTCGAAGCTGCGGATGTACCAGAGCCAGTCGTCGGGCTGGATGCGCTTCTCCACGCCGGAGAGCTGGCACTCCGGGGAGTAGGGGACGATGATGGTGCCGTCGGCCCGCTCCGGCCGCTTGGCGGATTTGGTCACGGCGTACATCCAGGGGCCGTTCAGATTCAGATAACTGTCGCGTCGAAGCTGCGGCCTCGGGTATTCCTGCAGTGGGCAGGCGGGATCAAAGCTCTCGCCCCATGGGGTCAGCATAGGAATGACTCCTTTCGGATGGTGATTTTCAGTCTATTCCTATTGTACCCGATTTTTCTCCCGTTGTTAAGGGAAAATCTCCTTTTTTCGACAAAATTTTAAAAATTGGCGAGAAATAAAAAATCCGTCGGGAACCTGTCGGGGGAGGTATAAACAAAGCAGGCAGAATATAACAGAAATGTTGTGGTTTCAACGGTTTTGTTAATATTTAAATTAGCCTAAAACGCCGTTTTGGGTGGACTTGTTCGGCTTGATGTGATAGAATATTCGCGTCAAAAATTAGAGAGGTGATGCAAATGCCCTTTAAGTTTCACGGCGGCGTCCATCCGAACTATATGAAGGCACCGGACACTCCGGTGACCGTCATTACACCGCCACCCCAGGTCGTTGTCCCGATGGCACAGCACATCGGCGCGCCCTGCAAACCGCTGGTCGCGGTGGGTGACACGGTGACGATGGGCCAGAAGATCGGCGAAAATCCTGCGCCGGTGTCCGCCCCGATCCATTCTCCGGTGTCCGGCAAGGTCATTGCCATTGAGCCGCGTCCCCATCCCCTGGGCGACAATATCCCGGCCGTGGTCATTGAAAACGACGGACTGGACACCCCATGTACTGATCTTGCCCCGCTGACTGAGGCGGAGCTTCAGGATCAGGAAGCCATCCTCGCCCGCATCCGTGAGGCCGGCATCGTCGGCTTGGGCGGCGCCATGTTCCCCACCGCGTTCAAGATCCGCAGCGGTCTGGGCAAGGTCGACACCCTGATCATCAACGGTGCGGAGTGCGAGCCCTACCTGAACGGCGACCACTGGACCATGAAGCTGCACCCTGAGGAACTGCTCAAGGGTATCCAGCTGGCCCGCATCGCCAGCGGTCTGGACAAGGCCTACTACGGCATCGAGAAGAACAAGCAGGACGCCATCGACCTGCTGAAT
>CADCQK010000018.1 GCA_902803575.1 Oscillospiraceae bacterium | reverse complement strand
GCGGCCCAGGGTGAGGCTGTGGCCCTCGTGCACAAAGCGGTGCAGGGAGTCCGCGCCCTCCTTGCCGGCGGCGATGGCGTCGATGACAAATCTGGGGCCGGTGTAAATGTCGCCGCCCACGAAGATATCGGGCTCGGCGGTCTGATAAGTCCAGCTGTCCGCCTCGGCATAGCCCTTCTTATTCAATACAACCTTGCTGCCTTCCAGCAGATCGCCCCAGTCCGCCACCTGGCCGATGGCGCCGAGAACGGTATCCACGTCCAGGATCTCAAACTCGCCGGTGCCAACGGGCTTTCTTCTGCCCTTCTCGTCGGGCTCGCCCAGGGCCATGCGCTCCACCTTCAGACCGCAGACCTTACCATTTTCACCGAGGATCTCCACCGGTGCGCTGAGATAGCGGAATACCACGCCCTCAGCCTCGGCCTCCGCGACCTCCTCCTTGTCCGCAGGCATCTCGTCGGCGCTGCGGCGGTAGACGATGGAGACCTCCTCCGCGCCGAGGCGCACTGCCGTGCGGCAGACGTCCATGGCCACGTTGCCGCCGCCGATGACCGCAACCTTTTTTCCGATGGAAGCTTCTCCGTTCTGATTTACCTTCCGCAGGAAGTCGATGCCGCCCTCCACGCCGATGAGATCCTCACCGGGGATGCGGAGCTTGGAGGATTTCTGGGCGCCGATGGCCACATAGAAGCCCTTGTAGCCCTGTTCGCGCAGCTGCGGGATGGTGACGTCCTTGCCAACTTCCACGCCGCACTTGATCTCCACGCCCAGCTGACGCAGCACGTTGATCTCGGCCTCTACCACATCCTTCTCCAGACGGAAGGAGGGGATGCCGGTGACCATCATGCCGCCGGGCTTCTGGTCTTTTTCGAATACCGTCACGTCGTGACCCAGCACGGCGAGATAGTACGCGCAGCTGAGACCCGCGGGGCCGGATCCGATGACGGCGATCTTGTGACCGTAATCAAAGAGCTTCTGGGGTACGAAGCGGTTCTCTGCCTCCAGCTCCCGACGGGCAACGAATTTTTTCACCTCGTCGATGGCCACGGGCTGGTCGATGTCGCCGCGGGTGCAGACCTGCTCGCAGAACCGGGCGCAGACGTCGCCGCAGACCGCGGGGAAGGGATTTTCCTTCTTGATGAGCTCCAGAGCCTCGAGGTACTTGCCCTCGCCGGCCTTTTTCAGATAGCCCTGGACGGCGATGTGGGCCGGGCAGTTGGTCTTGCAGGGGGCGGTACCGGTCTCGGGCACCACGTTTTTCCGCTCAGTCAGGAAATCCGTCTGCCAGTGCTCCTTGCCGAAGAAGACCTTGTTGTCCGGAATGACGGTATTTTTGATCTCCACGGGATTCTTCTGGCAAAGCTTCTGCCCCAGCTTCACGGCGTTCTGGGGACATACCTCCACACAGCCGCCGCAGGCCACGCAGTTTTTCGGGTCCACCTCGGCGATATAGTTGGAGCGGGAGAGGCTGGGCGACTGGGTGTACCAGCTGGTTTTCAGCGCCATGCAGGTATCCCACTGGCAGTTGCAGATGAACAGCGAGAAGTCCTTGCCGTCGATGTTCGACAGCTGGTGGACAGCGCCGCGGCGCTCCGCCTCCAGGATGATGTGCTCCGCCTCTTCGCGGGTGATACGGCGCGCTTTTCCGGCGCGGATGCAGCTCTCGGCGTACTTGCCCAGATTGATGCAGCAGTCGAATTCGAGATCGGCTGTGCCCTCGCCGACCATGCGGCGCAGCTTGCGGCATTCACACGGCGCAACGCCGATGCTCTCTCCGGCCTTGTCCAGCCAGTAGGAGATCTCCTCATACTTGACGCGCTTCGGTTCGTTCTGGATGGCAGCCTCCACAGGGATGGCCCGCATGAGCGCCTGGCCCATGGGCACCGCCCAGGAAATCATTTTCTGAAGATCCAGAACGTAGTTCAGAAACGCAGGCGCGGTCTCGGGATAGGCGTCGGTGCGCTCTTTGGTCATGACGGTGCTCTCCATGTTGCCGGGGGCAAACACCGGCAGCATCACGCGGTCCACGCCGTCATCATCGCAGCAGTATTCCAGCAGCCCGATGTGGACCAGATCGTCCGCCATCTGCGCCGTATCCTCCACGGACATGCCCTCGCGCTTGGCAAGCTCCGCGATGTAGTACGGCTTGCGCAGCTTCATCTTCAGCGCGAAGTCCACCTGCGCGTCGCTCAGCTGGCGGTCATAAAAGATGTACTCCCAGCTCGTCTCGCTGGGCAGAGGATTGAACATGTTGATATGCCGCACCAGCTTGATCAGGTTCTTGCGGGGCGTCTTGCTGCACTCCTTCCAGTACTGCTCCAGACATTTCTTTTCTCCTTCGGTGAATACATGGTCTGCCATAGCTTTTCCCTCCCATAAAATGATAAATGTTTCACATCCTTTGGTTTCACTATACGGGATTCTCCCCATGAAGTCACGAAACACTATTGTTTTTTCGTCTTATTATGATACAATATAATAAATTCGTCTCAAAGGAGGCTGATTTCATGCCGGAGCGCACGAAACGGGACATCGTCGCCGGCTTCAATCGGCTGATCGCCAGAGCGGAGATCGAGAAGATCACTACCCGGATGATCGCCGCCGAGGCCGAGGTGAGCAAGGCCACATTCTACCGCTACTTCCGCGACAAATACGACGTGCTGAACTACAACTACAAGCAGCTGCTGGACGAGGCGCTCGGCCGCTGCGACAACTACCGGGATCTGTTTTATGAGCTCTACAGTTTCGCACGGAATGAGTGGACGAGCTTCCGACGGGCCTTCTACACCACCGGCGTGAACTCATTGGAAAACTTCGTCTATTCCTATTCCAAATCCGTGGTGGAGCAGATCACCGCCCAAAACCGCGGCGGCAAGCCGCTGACGCCGGAGGAGAACATGCAGGCGGACGTGCTGTGCTACGGCATCAGCTACATGTATAAAAAGTGGACCCTGGGGCAGTATCCGCTTGAGCCCGACGCCGCGGCAGACGCCCTCTACGCCCTGATGCCGGAGAGTCTGAAAGATTTGTGGTTCACAAACTGAATGGATGCAATCTATCTCGACAATAAAATCAAAACCACCCGTTGAACGGGTGGTTTGATGAGGCCCTAGAAGGGCCTGGTGCCAGCAGCGTCTTAAGACGCACTGAAAGATTTACCAACCGCACAGGATTTACAGGCCGCCGCTAAAGCGGCCTGTTTTTATGCCTCTTTATTCTTCTCACCCGTAAACGGGTCGATGAACTCTTTCAGACTCATTTGGTCTGACGCAATATCGTCTTGCAGTTGATTGCGGATGTATTCGGCTATTTTCTTTTCATTCTTGCCTACTGTATCTACATAGTACCCTCTACACCAGAAATGCCGATTCCCGTACTTGTATTTCAGATTCGCATGCCTGTCAAAGATCATCAGGCTACTCTTCCCCTTTAGGTATCCTACAAACTGCGATACACTCAGGTGCGGTGGAATACTTACGAGCATATGCACATGGTCCGGGCACATCTCTGCCTCGATGATCTCCACATGCTTTTGCTCACATAGCTTCCGCAAAATCTTTCCGATGTCCGACTGATCTCTTTGTAGATTACTCTTCTGCGATACTTCGGTGCAAACACAATGTGGTACTTGCATCTCCACTTCGAATGAGATAAACTATTGATGTCATCCATATGACAGCCTCCTTTGATCGTAGTGCGGTTGGCAAACCCTCACTATCCTATCATTGGAGGTCTTTCTTTTCCATCTATAAGTTTTTTATTGCCCCCGGCTGAGCCGGGGGTTGCTTGTCTCTTAAGAGCCAAAGCAGAACCGGCAGGGATTTGCTCCCTGCCGGTTCTGTTTTGCTTTCCTGTTTATTTCTTTGCCAATACCGCAAGCCAGGGCTTCGACGGATGATGGTATACAGTGACTTCTGTGAATCCGGCAGCTTTCAGCGCAGCTTCGAGCTGCTCAGCGGTATAGCATTTCATGCCGTCAATGATCTGCTCAAACTTCAGGCTCGCTGCGTCCGTGCCGTCGGACTCGTTGGAAATCAGGAATGTGCCGCCCGGCTTCAGCACGCGCACGACCTCGGCAAAGCATTTGGCCAGTCCCGGCCAGAAATAGACCGTTTCAAATGCCGTGGCGAGATCATACGCTCCGCTCTCCAAAGAAAGCGCTGAGACGTCGCCCTGGAGCACCTCGCAGCGCCCTTTTGCAATCGATTCCGCGTTATACGCTGCCGCCTTTTCCACAGAAAGAGCGGAGTAGTCCACAGCTGTCACCCGCGCCTTCGGGTATCGTTTGAACAGCTCAGATGCATTCCTTCCGCCGCCGCAGCCCAGCTCCGCAATGCGCAGGGGCTCGACGTCCTTTAAGTATGCCATGCCCCAATCTGCCAGCTTGGCGTGACCGCCGTTCATGCCGCTGATCATAAGCTTTCCGAGAACGCCCTCCGGCTTTCTGGTCTGATTAAAATACTTTTTGAGCAAACCCATTATGCGCCCTCCTTTTCAAAATCCATTCGAATAATCTGCATGTTCATAAAGCTGTCCGCAATTCTTGAGAGAAGCCGGAACGCACCCGGCACAGACGGATCGCGCAGATCGTTGTAGCCAAGCATATAACCGCGGGAAGTGACCCTAGCATTTGTCATCCATGGCAGAATGTCGGCTTCGATGCTGTCCACCTTGAAATAATCGGAGATGCTCGTAACGCCCGCATCCTTCACCCAGGTTTTCAGCATGATCTTCACGGCGCACTTGTTTGCCGCATCGAAACAAAGTCTGCCGCCGGGAAAACGCTCTGCCATGGCGGGCAGGAGCTTTCGCATATCTTCGGCTTTGAGATAGTAGAACACGCCCGCCGCGAGGAAGAACACCCCGTGGGAGGCGTCGATCTCCTCGAACCAGCTCAGATCGTTGAGATTGGCGGCGAGGTTTTTCACGCGCTCCGACTCCGGCAGCAGCTCATTTCGGACGGCGATCACGTCCGGCAGGTCGATGTTGTAGATGCGGCACTGGCCGTTGTCACAGTTTTCCGCCGTCTGGTCGAGGCCGCAGCCGAGATTCACCAGCGCGGCTTTGGGGTGCTCCTTCAGATATGCTCTGGCCTCGATCATCAGATCGCTTTCGCGCATGGCGACCTCCAGCGCGCCGAAGCGATAGCCCAAGGCGGAGGCCTTTGCCTCCAGCGGCGAGAAATCATAATCGATCCGCTCGATCAGTTCCATCGCCTTCGGATCCTGAAACAGATTTGGAAACTGCTCCGTGCACAGCTTGCGGCCGAAGAGGGGGATGACCAGCGTCTCCTGCACAGTGTTTTTCCCAATATGGATCTTTTCCAAGTCTTTTTCCCTCACTTCTTCCCGACCAGCAGTGCGGAGCCCGCGAGCTCCATCCACACCGCCTCAAAGGGTGTGATCAGGTTGCTTTTCGTGGTGGAAATGAGCTGCACCTCCCGATAGCCCATGTCGCGCAGCCTCTGCAGGAAGGCCTGCATATCGCCGTACTTGGCTTTGGAGAAAATATCGTGCAGCGCAAAGATGCCGCCCGGCTTCAGCACGCGCAGCGTCTCCAGCAGGATCGCCTGCCGGTCACGGCTGGGGATGTTGTGATAAACATAGTTGCTCACGACCGCGTCAAAGTGCTCATCCGGGAAATCGAGATGCGTTGCGTCGCCCTGCGCGAAGGAGACGTTCTGCACGCCCTCCGCTTTGGCATTCTGTTCGCAGAGTTTCTTGCTGAAGGAGGCGTACTCCTTCCCCCAGCGGTCCACACCGAGAAGCCGCGCGCCGGGATTTCGTTTTGCACAGGCGATGGTGAGCGCACCGCTGCCGCAGCCGATATCCAGCGCCTCGCTGCCCTCCGCCAGAGAAACATGTGCAGCGATCTCCTCAATGATGCGCCGGGAGAGCTGGCGCTTGCCGTCGTAAGAGAACGTGCGGTACATGAGCGTCATCCAGGTCGTCGAGACTGCGCCCACCGCAAACCCGGCGAGGCCAATTGCGAGCAGCGCGGTACGCCAGCCTGAAGAGATCCGCCCGGTCAGACGGACCGCCAGATACAGCGCAAAAAACGCGCCCGTACCGGCAGCTCCGGCATAGATCATTCCCTTCGGCATCCAGTTTTTATAGTTTGGCTTCATCCTGCCAGCTCCTTTCAGAATCCGTTGGTTAGTCGCCGCTAACCTAATTCTATAACAATCTCCTGAAGTTTGCAAGCATTTTCATCGGTTATATTGGATGCAGTAGATAAAACAACAGGTTCCATCTTTGTCACTTCCCGCAGTACGGGGGTTCAAAAGCTGGAACCTATCCAAACCGGAATTTGAGGAGGTTCAAGGAGCTAAAATGGCTTTGAAACATCTTCGTTTGCCGCGACCAGAACTTTGAGTAATTTCGTGTAACTTTGTCGTTTTTGAAAAAGTTTTCCCCCCATTACCCCCCGGATAGCCGCCCGGTGGTCGCTAGGTGTTTTGACCTTATTTAAAAGCATTCACTTTATAGCATACAACACTTTCCTTTTCAATACATTTATCACAGATCAAGGAGCCCATCAAAAAAATATTTATACGTTCACCAATCTTCCGGCCTCCAAGAGATCTTCTTCTGTATACTCAAAAGGGATGCGCCCACGCAAGAATAAGTATAGTAACGTGTCTGCTTTTCTTTTATCCGGCGCCGCGTTTTTCAGCGGCCGCCCTGTTTTTTGCGCTCT
>CADCQK010000017.1 GCA_902803575.1 Oscillospiraceae bacterium | reverse complement strand
CAGATCCTGCAGGGTCATGCGCTCGCGGATCACGCGCTCCATGCGGCTGAAGCCGATGCGGAACTGGTTCTGCAGCAGCTCGCCCACACTGCGGACACGGCGGTTGCCCAGATGGTCGATGTCATCGGGCTCGCCCACGCCGTGGGCCAGGCAGCAGAGATAGTTGACGGACGCGAACATGTCGTCCACGATGATGTGCTTGGGGATCAGCAGGTCCAGGTTGGCCTCGATGGCCTCCTTCAGCTCCTCGCCGGAGTACTGCTCCAGCAGCTGCTGCAGGATGACGCCGCGGACCTTCTCCTTGACGCCCACTTCCTTCGGGTCGAAGTCCACGTAGCGGGACATGTCGACCATGCCGTTGGAGAAGACGTGCACGCGCTTGCCTTCCACGTCCAGCCAGACGTTCACGACACCGGCGGCGTCGATGGCGGCGGCGTCCTCGCGGGTGAGGTTCGTGCCGGCGTCGAAGAGGATCTCGCCGGTCATGGGATCGGCGACGGGCTCGGCCAGGGTGAAGCCGGCGATGCGGGCGCGCAGCCCCAGCTTCTTATTGAACTTATAGCGGCCCACGTTGGAGATGTCGTAGCGGCGGCGGTCGAAGAACAGGCTCTGCAGCAGGCTCTCCGCGCTCTCCACCGTCGGGGGATCGCCGGGACGGAGCTTACGGTAGATCTCGATCAGGGACTCGTCACGGCTGCGGCCGCCCTCGCGGGAATCCTTGCTGTCCTTCTCCAGGGTGGCGATGATGCGCTCATCCTCGCCGAAGAGCTCCCGGATCTGGGCGTCGGTGACCACGCCGGTGACCATGCTGGGGATGCAGCTGAGCCAGGTGCTGGGATCGTCCTCCCGGTACTGACCCATGGCCTTCAGGAACCAGGTGACGGGCAGCTTGCGGTTTTTGTCGATGCGGCAGTAGAAGATATCGTTGATATCGGTCTCATACTCCAGCCAGGCGCCGTGGTAAGGGATCACGGTGGCGCCGTAGTTGGAATTGTAGGCCTTGTCGGTGCGCTTGTCGTAGTAAACGCCGGGGCTGCGGACGATCTGAGAGACGATGACGCGCTCGGCGCCGTTAATAATAAAGGTGCCGCTGGGAGTCATGAGCGGGAAATCGCCCATGTAGACTTCGCTCTCCTTGACCTCCTCGGTCTCCTTGTTGCGCAGCTGCACGCGAACGCCCAGCCGGGTGGCGTAGGTGGTATCGCGGGCTTTGCACTCCTCTTCCGTGTACTTGGGCTTGTCGGACATGGTGTAGTCCACGAAGCGCAGCTCCAGGTTGCCGGAATAGTCCGTCACAACATCCACATCGCGGAATACATCCCGCAGACCCTCCGTGAGGAACCACTGATACGAATTCTTCTGGATCTCCAGAAGATTCGGCATGCTCTGGATCTCCTCGTGGCGGGCGAAGCTCATGCGTGTCGTTCTTCCGTACTTCACTTCCGTCGGCAATGCGAACACTCCTTTTCTTCGGCGTATTTTGCGGCGTCACTTTTGGACGCCCGGAACGGTTGCTAAAAACTTATGAGTTGCTATTGCATTTTTCCGTGTCATCCTGTACAATGCAGACAGGATCAAGAGTGGGGTGTTATCCCCTGCTCACAGACATAGCAAGTCATTTTATCACGACAGGCACCCGCTTGTCAAGGCTTGTTTTGGCTGAATTGGTCTTTTTTTATGGATATTTTTGAATTGTGGGAGGAGTTATGCTCCTCCCCTTTTTCTTTAGCAAGGCCTGACAAATCCGCCGCACCCATCTTGCCGGCATCTTTCCCGCCTGATTTCCTTTCAAAATCTTGATATACACAAAGTATGCCTGCGATTTTTCAAGTTTGTCAGGCGAAAAACCTGCTCGGCAATCTGGGCACTTCGGTTTTATCAGACCTTGCTATGTTAGGAGGACATATGGATACTTTGGTTTACATAATCTTGATCTGTGAGGCGGCCTTCGGGCTGGCGCTGCTGTTTTTCGCCGGCGTCCTGAAGGAGCCAAAACACGTGCTGATCTCGGCAGTCCTGCTGGCGGCGGCCTTTTTCCTCCGGGGAAAAATGCTCAGCTATGAGACCCTGGACTACCAGAACTTCCTGTCGCAGTGGGTGGATTATTTCCGGGAAAACGGCGGGCTTCAGGGGCTCGGCGGCAGCATCGGCAACTACAACGCGCCGTACCTCACCTTCCTGGCGCTGTTCAGCAAAAGCAGCACGCCGGATCTCTATCTGATTAAGCTTCTGAGCATCTTTTTTGATGTGGTTCTGGCCTGGTCTGTCATGATGCTGGCGGGCCGCTTCACCCAGAGCGCCGAGCGGCGGCTGGTGGCTTTCTTCCTCGTGCTGTTCTGGCCCACGGTGGTCCTGAACGGCGCCCTCTGGGGCCAGTGCGACAGCATCTATGTGGCCCTCTCGGTTTTGAGCATCTGGCTGGTGCTGGCGAAGAAGCCCTGGCTGGGGGTCATCTGCATCGGCGCGGCCTTCGCCTTCAAGCTGCAGGCGGTGTTTTTCATCCCGGTGTTCCTGCTGTTCTGGATCACCGATCGGGTGAAGTGGTACCACTTCGCCGCCTTCCCGGTCATCAATGTGGTGCTGGTGCTGCCGGCGGTGCTGATGGGCCGGGGACTCTGGGACGCGCTGACCATCGGTCTCCAGGAGACCGGCAGCATCGGCGACGGCCTGAACTACAACTCCCCCTCCATCTTCGCCATCCTCTCCAAGATCACCAACACGGAGCAGGCCTCCACCCTGGCGATCCTGGTGGCGGGGCTCGCGGTGGTGCTCATCGCCATCGTGTTCCTCCAGAAGCGGAAGACCGCCTCGGACAAGTCCCTGCTGCTGGGCGCGGCGCTGATGGTCATCGTGATCCCCTTCCTGCTGCCCCACATGCACGACCGGTATTTCTTCGGCGCGGACATGATGTCTCTGGCCGTCGGCTGTGCGGTGCTGCCGCTGATGCCCGTGGCGCTGCTGTGCGAGTTTGCCTCCCTGCTGGGCTACCACGCTTACTTAAAAATGCGCTACCTGCTGTTGATGTACTGGGGCGCCTGGGCGCTGGTGATCGCCATGGGGGTGCTGTCGGCGGCGCTCTATATTGAGCTGAACCGGAAGCCCAAAATCGAGACCAAATCCAAACCAAAGAAAAAGTCCGCAGCCAAAAAGCCGCAGACAAAGAAAAAGCCCCAAAAGGCGAAATGACGGAGGCATCCATGGACAGAGAACAGATCCTGAACCGCCTGCAGGCCGTCCCTGGCAAGGTGGGATTCTATTATAAAGATCTCGTCACCGGCGAGCGCTTCGGCCTGAACGAAAACGAACTTTTCGAGTCCGCCAGCGTCATCAAGCTGCCCATGTACGCAGTCATCATGAAGCTGTGCCACGAGGGGAAACTGAAGCTCACCGATAAGCTCACCTGTCACGACTGGGAGAAAAAGCCCTCCTGCGGGGCGCTGCAGTTTTTCTCCGGCAATTTCGAGGTGGAGATCGGCACCCTCTGCGCGCTGATGATCACCCTCTCCGACAACACCGCCACCAACATGTTCATCCGGCATTTCGGAATCGACTTCCTGAATGAGCAGTTCAAAGAAATCGGCCTGGAACAGAGCCACATCGAGCGGTTTTTGTTCGATCCCGCGGCCTCTGCCCAGGGCAAAGAAAACCGCGTGACGCCCTACGAGATGGGCACGCTGCTGGAGCGGATCTGGCGCCATGAATACATGAGCGAGGAGATCAGCCGCCAGATGGAGACCATCCTCCAGAAGCAGCAGATCAAGCACAAGATCCGCGGCTATCTGCCGAAAAGCATCCCCTGCATGAACAAGACCGGCGAGGACGAGGGCATCACCAACGACGTGGGCCTGGTCTACGCGCCGGAGCACCCCTTCGTCGTCTGCTACACCTTTAATCAGGCGGACGTCCCCGAGGCCGAGCGGGCCATTCGGGAGATCACTTTGGAGCTTCTGAATCTATGAAAACCATCACCGTCGGAAAAAATGACGCCGGCCAGCGGCTGGACCGCTTTGTGGGCAAGGCCGTTCCCCTGCTGCCGGAATCCCTTTTGCAGAAATACATCCGCCTGAAGCGGATCAAGGTCAACGGCAAGGGCGCCAAGCGGGACACCCGCGTCAGCGCCGGAGACGAGCTGACCTTATACATCAACGACGAGTTTTTCGAAAAGCCCGCCGAGCACAACGCCCATCTGAAGATCTCCACCCCCAGGCTGGACATCGTCTATGAGGATGAGAACATCTTACTGGCCGACAAGAAGCCCGGCGTCCTCTGCCACAGCGCCGGGGACTGGAGCTGGAACACCCTGATCGCCAACATCCAGGCCTATCTGCGGCTCAAGGGTGAATGGGATCCCAAGGCGGAAAACCGCTTCGCCCCCGCCCTCTGCAACCGGATCGACCGGAACACCGGCGGCATCGTCATCGCCGCGAAAAACGCCGAGGCCCTGCGGATCCTGAACGACAAGATCAAGGAGCGGGAGATCGAGAAATACTACCTCTGCTGCGTCCACGGCAAGCCCACGCCGCCCAAGGGGAAGCTGGAGGGCTATCTCTTCAAGGACGCGGAGAAGAACCAGGTCTTCATGAAGAAAAAGAGCGAGCCCGGCGCCAAGACCGCCGTCACCGAGTACCGCACCATCAAGACCAAGGGCTCCCTGAGTCTGGTGGAATGCCGGCTGCTCACCGGACGCACCCACCAGATCCGCGCCCAGATGGCCGACGCCGGCTGGCCCCTGCTCGGGGACGGCAAATACGGCAAGGAGCGGGTGAACCACGCCTACGGGGAGAAGGGGCAAAACCTCTATTCCTACAAGCTGGAGTTCGCCTTCCCCACCGACGCCGGGATCCTGGAATATCTGAGAGGAAAAACCTTCATGGTGGAGACTGTGCCCTTCGTGGAGAAGTATTTTCCGGGCGTGAAATTGGGGGAATGAATCTTCCGCTGGCATCCTGAGCAAACGGATTGCGTCGAAGGATTTCTTTTCCGTTGATGATTGAGATTCTTCGACTTCGCTTCGCTCCGCTCAGAATGACAAGAGTTTGTTCCAGGAGGATCACCATGGCAAAGAAAATCAAAAAAGTGAAGCCGCCTCCGCTCTCATTCACGGACAAGCTATTCTATGCGCTTTTATTCCTATCCTGCTTCGCCCTTTTGCTTTTGATTTTTTATCTGTCCGTCATGTTGCCAGAGCGGATCGCGTTTTCCGATCCCGATGTTCGGATGTGGCACACCACGGCGTGGGCATGGATCATTCCGTCCGGACTCGGCTGTCTCCTTCCGGTGGTCATCGCCGCAATCTGGTATCCGATCCCCTTTTTCGGGAATCAAAACGTCAAATACGGTGTGTTTCCGTATCACGAATACGCGCCCGTCTTCTCCAAAGTGCAGCCGCTGAAAGCTGCTCGCCCGGAGATTTATCATCGGAAGCTGCACAGCACGTTTATTGCGCTCGCGATTGGCTCCTCGCTCCTGCTGCTCGGTCTTCTGGGGCTATGCCCTCGCAATACGCTATGCTCCGACGGCAGCATCCGCGCATACAACATCATGAATCACTGCGTCCGCGTGACCCCGGCGGAGGACGTCTCCGACCTACGACTAATCGCGCGGCACGGCTTCGACAGAAACCTCCGGGAATACTGGGACTTCGGGCTGGAAATCACGGATGATTCCGGAAGGACGATACCCTTTTATTCGGACTACCTCATAGACGACGTTACCGCCGGACTATCATTTCTGGTACAATACCGGAACATGGTCCACGCATCAATCCGAGTGGAGACCTATGAGGGGTACCGGCTTTCAAAACCGACAGAGCCCCTGCCGCTCTCGGAGCTGCTGCCGCAGATCGCGGAATATCAAGGCTATGACGATACGCAGACAGCGCTGCTGTATCAGCTGTTTGCATCGCAATGAAGGAGCATAGACCATGGACATGAATTACTGTATGCAGTGCGGCACGAAGCTCCGCATGAAATATCACGAGGGCCACGACGGCGAGGACGCCGGGATGGTGCCCTGGTGCGACGGCTGTGAAAGCTTCCGCTGGCCGGTGTTCAACACCGCCGTCAGCATGATCGTTCTGAATGAAACAAAGGACAAGATCCTGCTGATCAAGCCGCCCAAGGGCGAGGGCTACGTGTTTGTGGCCGGCTATGTGATGCAGGGCGAGGAGGCCGAGGAGACCGCCCGCCGGGAGGTGCTGGAGGAAGTGGGGCTCACTGTGACCTCGGAGCAGTTCCGCCACAGCCGCTACTATCCCCGCACCAACACCCTGATGCTGAACTTCACCGTCACCGTGAAGGACGAGGCGCCCAAGACCAACTACGAGGTGCAGAACTGCCGCTGGTTCACCCCTGATGAGGCCAGAGAGAACATCCGCCACGGCTCATTGGCGGAGGCGTTTCTTCTGGGCTACCTCGACGGCGGCGTGTATCATTTCCCGTTTTAATGAAACAGAAACCCTCCGCCGGAAAACCGGCGGAGGGTTTCGCTGT
>CADCQK010000016.1 GCA_902803575.1 Oscillospiraceae bacterium | reverse complement strand
TTTGATCTCGTCCAGCGTGTAGCCCAGCGCCAGACGGGTGGTCATCTTCGCAATGGGATAGCCCGTGGCCTTGGATGCCAGGGCGGAGGAGCGGCTGACGCGGGGATTCACCTCGATGACCGCGTATTCAAAGCTCTCCGGATCCAGGGCGAACTGGCAGTTGCAGCCGCCCACGATGCCCAGGGCGTCTACGATCTTCAGCGCCGCGGTGCGCAGCATCTGGTATTCCCGGTCCGACAGCGTCAGCGCCGGGGCCACCACGATGCTGTCGCCGGTGTGGATGCCGACCGGGTCGAAATTCTCCATGCTGCAGACGGCGATGGCGTTGCCCTTGGCGTCGCGCATGGTCTCAAATTCGATCTCCTTCCAGCCGGAGATGCATTTTTCGATGAGCACCTGGGTGATGGGTGAGAGATCGAGACCGGTGGCAGCGATGGTTTTCAGCTCCTCAGCGGTGTTTGCGATGCCGCCGCCGCTGCCGCCCAGGGTGAAGGCCGGGCGCACGATGACCGGGTAGCCGATATGCTCCGCCGCCGAGAGGGATTCCTCCACGGTGACGGCGATCTCCGACGGCACGCAGGGCTCGCCGATGGCCTGCATGGTGTCGCGGAAGAGCTCACGATCCTCCGCCTTGTCGATGGCGTCGATGTCGGAGCCCAGGAGCCGGACACCGTGCTGCTGCAGCCAGCCGTCCCGGCACAACTGCATGGCGATGGTGAGGCCGGTCTGGCCGCCCAAACCCGCCAGCACGCCGTCGGGCCGCTCTTTTTCGATGATGCGCTTGACGGTGTCCACGTTCAGCGGCTCCAGGTAGATCTCATCCGCCAGATGCTTGTCCGTCATGATGGTGGCGGGGTTGGAGTTCACCAGCACCACGTTCACCTTTTCAGCCCGCAGCACGCGGCAGGCCTGGGCGCCGGCATAGTCGAACTCCGCCGCCTGACCGATGACGATGGGGCCGGAGCCGATCACCAATACTTTGCGGATGCTGTTATCCTTCGGCATGGCCGGCACCTCCCATCATGCTGAGAAATTTATCGAAGAGAATGTTGGTATCCTTGGGGCCGGAGCAGGCCTCCGGGTGGAACTGCACGGTGAAGCAGTTTTTGCCGGGGTAGTCGATGCCCTCGCAGGTGCCGTCGTTGAGGTTGGTGAAATTCTCCACGCCCACCCCTTCGAGGCTCTCCGACACCACCGCGTAGCCGTGGTTCTGGCTGGTGATGTAGGTGCGGCCGGTGTCGTGGGAGCGGACAGGCTGGTTGGCACCCCGGTGGCCGTATTTCAGCTTCATGGTCTGGCCGCCCATGGCCAGCGCCGTAAGCTGGTGGCCCAGGCAGATGCCAAAGATCGGGAGCTTGCCGATGAGCTTTTGGATCTGCTGGATGCAGAAGGTGTTTTCCGTGGGATCCCCGGGGCCGTTGGAGAGCATGACCCCGTCGGGATGCAGATCCAGAATGGCTTCCGCCGTGGTATCCTGTGGCACTACAGTGACAGCACAGCCGCGGCTGGTGAGACTTCTTAAAATATTCCGTTTGGCGCCATAGTCGATGAGCACCACATGGAACCGCTCCTCTCCCGCCGCCGGGACGGTGTAGGCTTCCTTACAGCTCACCTGCGGCACCACGCCCTTGACAACGTAGTCATTCAAAACCGAAGCGTCCGTCGGCGGCGCGGAGCAAATCATGGCGTTCATGACGCCGTTTTCTCTGAGAATGCGGGTGAGATACCGGGTGTCCACCCCCATGATGCCGGGGATGCCCTGCGATTTCAGAAGTTCATTCAGCTCCCCTTCGCTGCGGAAGTTTGAGGGGTCATGGCAGATTTCCCGCACCACGTAGCCCTTGGCGCAGATGTTCGGGCTCTCGAAGTCGGATTCGATGACGCCGTAGTTGCCGATCAGCGGGAAGGTCTGCAGGATGATCTGTCCGGCATAGCTGGGATCGGTGAGGGTCTCCAGATAGCCCACCACGCCTGTGGTGAACACCAGCTCGCCCACGGTGTCCCCTTCGGCCCCGATGCGCTGGCCCTCGAAGACCATGCCGTTTTGCAGTACTAAATAGGCTTTTTCCATAAAAACCTCCGTTTTCCGCGGATTGTTTACAGGGTCGCGTGCATGACTGCCTTGATGGTGTGCATGCGGTTTTCCGCCTCGTCGAAGACGATGCTCTGAGGACCCTCAAAGACCTCGTCGGTGACCTCCATGCAGGTGAGACCGAATTTCTCGTGGACCGCGCGGCCGTTCTCCGTCTCCAGATCGTGGTAGGCCGGCAGGCAGTGCATGAATCTGCACTGGGGCCCGGCGTTGTCCATCAAAGCCTGATTCACCTGATAGGGCAGCAGATCGTGAATCCGCTCTTCCCAGACCTCCTCCGGCTCGCCCATGGAGACCCAGATGTCCGTATAGATCACGTGAGCGCCCTTGGTGGCTTCCATGGGATCCGTGATGAACTCCAGCACCGCGCCGGTCTCGGCGGCGATCTGCTGACACTGGTCGATCAGATCCTGATTGGGGAAATACTTCTCCGGCGCGCAGGCCACGAAGTGCATGCCCATTTTGGCGCAGCCCACCATGAGGGAGTTGCCCATGTTGTAGCGGGCGTCACCCATGTAGACCAGCTTGATGCCGTCGAGAGAGCCGAAGTGCTCCTGGATGGTGAGGAAGTCCGCCAGGATCTGGGTGGGGTGAAATTCATTGGTCAGGCCGTTCCAGACCCGGACGCCGGAATACTTGGCCAGCGCCTCCACCCGCTCCTGCTCGAAGCCGCGGTACTCAATGCCGTCGAACATGCGGCCAAGCACCCGGGCGGTGTCCGCGATGCTCTCCTTCTTGCCGATCTGGGAGCCGCGGGGGTCCAGATACACTGGGTGCATGCCCAGATCCACCGCAGCCACCTCGAAGCTGCAGCGGGTGCGGGTGCTGGTTTTTTCAAAAATCAGGGCGATGTTCTTGCCCTCGTGATAACGATGGGGAATGCCGGCCTTCTTCTTGGCCTTCAGCTCGGCAGCGACGGCCAAAAACTCCGCGATCTCCTCGGGGGTGAAGTCCAGCAGCTTCAGAAAATTCTTGCCTTTCAGGGACATGGTGGTTCCTCCTTATTTGCAGGCGTCGATGATGACTGCCGCAGCCTCTTTCACCAGCTCCATGGGGATGTTCAAAGCCGGGAGCAGGCGGATCTTGTCCTTGGCGGTGAGCGCCAGAACGCCCTTTTCGCGGCAGGCGGCCAGGATCTCTTTCGCGTCCTTCTTGGTCTTGAGACCCAGCATGAGGCCCATGCCGGTGACGCTCTCGATGCCATCGGCAGCAGAGAATACGTCGATCAGGTACTGGCTCTTCTCCTGTACCTCTTTCAGCAGCTGGTCGTCGATGCGGCTGAGCACATTCAGCGCGCCGGCACAGGCCACGGGGTTGCCGCCGTAGGTGGAGCCGTGGTCGCCGGGCTTCAGCACGTCCTGCACCTTCTCGCCCATGAGGCAGGCGCCCAGGGGCAGACCGCCGCCCAGGCCCTTGGCCGTGGAGACCAGATCCGGCTGGATGCCGAACTGCTGGTAGGCGTAGAGGGTGCCGGTGCGGCCGTTGCCGGTCTGCACCTCGTCGATGATGAGGACGATGTCGTTCTCCTTGCAGAGCGCCGCCGCGCCCTTCACAAACTCAGGCTCCAGCGGCACCACGCCGCCCTCGCCCTGGACACACTCCAGCATGACGGCCGCCAGTTTGTGCTCCTTGGCTGCTGCCTTCAGCGCCTCCAGATCGTTGGCGGGGGTGTGGACGAAGCCGGGCACCAGCGGCTGGAACAGTTCATGGTAGTGCTCCTGCCCGGTGGCGGAGAGGGTGGCCAAGGTGCGGCCGTGGAAGCTGTTGACCAGGGTGAGGATCGTGTAGGTGTCCGCGCCCTTGGTTTCGGCTGCATATTTTCTCGCCACCTTGATGGCGCACTCGTTGGCCTCGGCGCCGGAGTTGGCGAAAAAGACCTTCTTCATGCCGGTGCGCTCGCAGAGCATCTGGGCCAGCATGGCGTCGGGGGCGGTGTAGAACAGATTCGACATGTGCTGCACCTTGCAAAGCTGCTCGGTGACTGCCTTGACCCATTCCTCGTCCGCCACACCGAAAGCCGTGACGCCGATGCCGCTGGTGAGGTCAATGTAGCGCTTTCCGGTCTCGTCAAAGACCTCGGAGCCCTTGCCGGAGACGATCTCCACCGGGAACCGGGCGTAGGTGTTGGCAATGTAAGTCTGGTCGATGGTTTTCAGATCCATGATCGTTCCTCCTGTATGTGAAAGGGTGAAAATTATTCTGCGACAAACATGGTGCCGGCGCCTTCGTCGGTGAGGATCTCCATGAGGATGGAGTGCGGGACGCGGCCGTCCATGATGATGACCTTCTTCACGCCGCGGTGGATGGCGTCGATGCAGCAGTCCACCTTGGGGATCATGCCGCCGGAGATCACGCCCTGCTCAAAGAGCTTCACGGCCCCGTCGATGGTGATCTTCGGGATCAGCGTGGCGGGGTCATCCTTGTCCTCCAGCACCCCGGCGATGTCCGTCATCATGATGAGGCTCTCAGCCTCCAAAGCGCCTGCGATAAAGGCCGCGGCGGTGTCGCCGTTGATGTTGTAGATATTCCCCTCCCGGTCGCAGCCGAGGGTGGAAACCACGGGGATATAGCCCTTTTCCAGCAGATCCGTCACCGGATGGATGTTCACGTTGGTGATGCTGCCTACGTAGCCCAGGGCGGGATTTCGCACCTTGGCCTCGATGAGCCTGCCGTCCATGCCAGAGATGCCCATGGCCTTGCCGCCCTTCATCTCCAGCAGATTCACCAGAGACTTGTTGACCTTGCCGGCCAGCACCATCTGGGCGATCTCCACGGTCTCTTTGTCCGTGACTCTGAGACCGTCTACGAACTCGCTCTTTTTGCCGAGCTTCGCCATCATCTCGCTGATCTCCGGGCCGCCGCCGTGGACCAGAACCACCTTCACCCCAACCAGCGTCAGAAGCACGATGTCCTCCATGACCTGCTGCTTGAGGGCGTCGTTTACCATGGCGTTGCCGCCGTATTTCACCACGACGATCTTGCCGTTGTACTGCTGGATGTAGGGCAGCGCCTGGGTCAGCACCTGGGCCCGCTGCGCATTGGAAAAGTTGTCCATATCACTGTACTCCATTTTCGGGAAAGATTCAAGGTGTTTTACGTCCGGTAGTCGCCGTTGATCTTCACGTAATCATAGGTAAGATCGCAGCCCCAGGCGGTGGCGCTTGCGGTGCCGTCGCCGAGGGTCACGAGGATGTCGATGGCGTCCTCGGAGAGCACCTTTTTCGCCTCATCTTCAGAGAACGGCACACCCGCGCCCTGTTCGCAGACCTTCACGATGCCGGCTTTGGAGGAGAAGCTCACGCCCACCTTGTGGACATCCACCTCTGCCCCGCTGTATCCGATGGCGCAGAGGACGCGGCCCCAGTTGGCGTCGGCGCCGAACATGGCGGCTTTCAACAGGCTGGAGCAGACCACGCTTTTGGCGATGGTCTTGGCGTTTTGTTCATCCTTGGCGCCGGTGACGGCGCACTCCAGCAGCTTCGTGGCGCCCTCGCCGTCTGCGGCGATGCAGCGGCAGAGATGCACGGTGACGGTGTTCAGTGCCTCCATGAAGGCGTCGAAGTCCGCACCCTCGGAGACGATCTCCTCGTTCCCCGCCATGCCGTTGGCAAGGATCGTGACCATGTCGTTGGTGGAGGTGTCGCCGTCGATGCTCACCATATTGAAGGTGCTCTGCACGTCGGTGGAGAGCGCCTTCTGCAGCATCTCCGAAGAGATCGCGGCATCGGTGGTGAGGAACACCAGCATGGTGGCCAGATTCGGGTGGATCATGCCGCTGCCCTTGGCGATGCCGCCCAGGGTGCAGGTCTTGCCGGAGATCTCGAACTCCACGGCGATTTCCTTTTTCACCGTGTCGGTGGTCATGATGGCCTCAGCCGCCTCGGGGCTGCCGTTTTCGGAGAGCGCCTGAACCAGCGCGGGGATGCCGTTCTGGATGGGGGTGATGTCCAGCGGCTGGCCGATGACGCCGGTGGAGGCCACCACCACGTCGCTGGCGTCGATGTTCAGCTCCGCCCCCAGCAGGGACGCGGTCTGCTCCGCCACCTCCATGCCGTCGGCGTTGCAGGTGTTGGCGTTGCCGCTGTTGCAGATGATGGCCTGGGCGCAGCCGTCAGCGATGTGGGCCTTGGTCACGTCCAACGGCGCGCCCTTCACCAGATTGGTGGTGTAGACCGCGGCGGCGTGGCCCTTTTTCTCGCTCACGATCAGGGCCAGATCCCGCTTGGTGTGGTTCTTCCGAATGCCGCAGTGGATGCCCGCGGCGGTAAAACCCTTGGCAGCACAGACGCCGCCGGGAATGATGTTCATAGCAGTTCCTCCGTGAATTGGATTTAGACGTTCAGTCCCGTGGTCTCGTCGAGGCCCAGCAGGATGTTCATGTTCTGAATGGCGGCGCCGGACGCGCCCTTGCCCAGATTGTCGAAGCGGGAGATCAGTAGGATTCGCTCCTCGTTGCCGCTGACCAGCACCTCCATGTCGTCCTTGCCGGATAAGAGGTTCGCCGCCGCGAGGCCGTCGGGATCCGGCGACTCGCTGTAATGGACGATGGGGCTGTGGTAGCAGTCTTTGTAGAGCGCTTTCACGTCCTCGATGGTGCCGTTCAAGTCCTTTTGGAACACCGGCACCGTGACGCACATGCCGCTGTAGAAATCCGCCACGATGGGGCAGAACACCGGGGTCACCTCGATGCCCGTGACCTTCACCATCTCTTTCAGGTGCTTGTGCTGCTGGGGCAGACCGTACTGCCTGGGGGCGTCGTATTTCACCGCACGATCCGCGGCCTCATACTCCGCAATCATGGCCTTGCCGCCGCCGGAGTAGCCGGTGACGGAAAAGCAGGTCAGCGCCGCGTCCTTTTTCAGCAGCCCCGCGCGGATCAAGGGCTCCACCAGAACGATGAAGCCGCTGGCATGGCAGCCGGGGTTCGCGATCCGCTTGCTCTTTTGAATCTTCTCCCGCTGGTTTCCCAGCTCCGCGAAGCCGTAGACCCAGTCCGGGTTGGTGCGGTGGGCGGTGGAGGTGTCGATGACCGCCACATGGTCGCTCTCGATCAGAGACGCCGACTCCATCGCCGCCGCGTCCGGCAGGCAGAAAAAGGCGATGTCCGAGGAATTGATGGCGTCCTTTCGGGCGTTTAAGTCCTTTCGCAGATCACCGGTGAGGGTGATGAGCTCCAGATCCTCGCGATCCTTCAGACGATCATAGATCTTCAAGCCGGTGGTGCCGGCGCTTCCGTCGATAAATACCTTGGTCATGCCTCCAGGGCCTCCTTTACATATGCGATTTGGGCCTCCACTGAGGCGACGGAGGTGCCGCCCTGGGAGATGCGCTTTTCCACGCAGGTGGTGAGGTCGATCTCGTGGTAGAGATCCTCCTCAAACAGGTCACTGAACGTTTTATATTCCTCCAACGGCAGCTCCTCCAGCACGGTGTGCTCCGCGATGCATTTCGCCACGAGCTGGCCAGAGATCTTATAGGCGCTGCGGAAGGGCAGCCCCTTCTTCACCAGATAGTCCGCCAGATCCGTCGCGTTGATGAAGCCGGTCTGGGCGGCCTTTTTCATGTTTTCCGGCTTCGCGGTCATGGTCTCGATCATGGGTGCAAAGACCTGCAGGCACATCTTCACGGTGTCCACCGCGTCGAAGATGGCCTCCTTGTCCTCCTGCATGTCCTTGTTGTATGCCAGCGGCAGACCCTTGAGGGTGGTCAGCATGGCCATCAGGTCGCCGTAGACTCTGCCGGTCTTGCCGCGCACCAGCTCCGCCATGTCAGGGTTCTTTTTCTGGGGCATGATGCTGGAGCCGGGGGTGTAGGCGTCGGAGAGACTGACAAACTGGAACTCACAGCTGGACCAGAGGATCAGCTCCTCCGACAGTCTCGACAGATGCATCATCAAAATGGCGTAAGCGCTCAGAAGCTCCACGCAGAAGTCACGATCCGACACGCCGTCCAGGCTGTTCATGGCGATGGCGTCGAAGCCCAGGGCGATGGCCTCCATCCAGCGGTCGGTATCGTAGGTGGTTCCGGCGAGGGCGCAGCAGCCGATGGGCGAAACGTTCATGCGCATGGAAGCGTCCAGCATCCGGTCCAGGTCTCTTAACAGCATCATGGCGTAGGCCATCAGATGGTGGCCGAAGGTAATGGGCTGGGCCCGCTGCAGGTGGGTATAGCCCGGAAGGATGGCGGCCTTGTTCATCTCCGCCTGATGCACCAGCGCCTGCAGCACCGATTTCGTGAGCTTCATGATCTCGGCGTTCTCCGCTCTCAGGTAGAGCCTTAAATCCAGCGCCACCTGATCGTTTCGGCTTCTGGCGGTGTGGAGCCGCTTGCCCACGTCGCCGATCCGCTCAGTGAGCACCTGCTCCACGAACATGTGGATGTCCTCGCAGCTCATGTCAAACTCCAGCGCGCCGGATTCCAGATCATTCAGGATCCCCTGAAGGCCGTCGATGATGGTCTCAGCGTCCTGCTGGGAGATGATCCCCTTGGCGCCCAGCATGGCTGCGTGGGCCATGGAGCCGGTGATGTCCTCTTTGTACATGCGGCAGTCGAAGCGGATGGAGGAATTGAAATCGTCCGCGATCTGATCGGTGTTTCCTGCGGTTCTGCCCGCCCAAAGTTTCGCCATGGTCGTTTCTCCTTAATAGTCCACGATCCTGCATGGGGTTTCCCATGCAGGATGTGGGATGATGGTTGATTTTTCGGCTTATTTCTTGCCGTCCACGATCGCCTGCACCTGGATCGGCAGGCCGTAGAGGTTGATGAAGCCTTCGGCGTCCTTCTGGTTGTAATCGCTCTCACCGAAGGTGGCGATCTCCTCAGAGTAGAGGCTGTAGGGGCTCCAGACGCCGGCGTTGATGATGTTGCCCTTGTAGAGCTTCAGCCGGACGGTGCCGGTGACCTTCTCCTGGGTCTTGTCCACAAATGCGCTCAGTGCCTCCCGCAGCGGGGTGAACCACTGGCCGTTGTAAACCAGCTCCGCGAAGGTGATGGCGATGCGCTCCTTCTCGTGGGCGGTCATCTTGTCAAGTCAGATGGTCTCCAGGACCTTGTGGGCCTTGTAGAGGATTGTGCCGCCGGGGGTCTCATAGACGCCGCGGCACTTGATGCCCACCAGACGGTTTTCCACGATGTCGATGATGCCGACGCCGTTCTTGCCGCCCAGTTCGTTGAGCTTCAGGATGACGCCCTTGGGGGTCAGCTGCTCGCCGTCCACCGCCACAGGAACGCCCTGCTCAAAGTCGATGGTGACGTAGGTGGGCTCGTCGGGGGCGTTGATGGGGCTCACGCCCATCTCCAGGAACCCCTCCTTCTCGTAGGTGGGCTCGTTGCCCGGATCCTCCAGATCCAGGCCCTCGTGGCTCAGGTGCCAGAGGTTTTTATCTTTGGAATAGTTGGTCTCGCGGTTGATCTTCAGCGGGACGTTGTGGGCCTCGGCGTAGTCGATCTCCTCTTCTCTGGACTTGATGTCCCACTCACGCCAGGGGGCGATGACGGGCATCGTGGGGGCGAAGTGCTTGATGGCCAGCTCGAAACGCACCTGGTCGTTGCCCTTGCCGGTGCAGCCGTGGCAGATGGCGTCGGCGCCCTCCTTCTGGGCGATCTCCACCAGACCCTTGGCGATGATGGGGCGGGCGTGGCTGGTGCCCAGCAGATAGTCCTCATAGACGGCGCCGGCCTTCAGGCAGGGGATGATGTAATCGGCGGCGTATTCCTCGGTCAGATCCAGCACATACAGCTTGGAAGCGCCGGTGGCGATGGCCTTTTCCTCCAGGCCCTCCAGCTCGTCGGCCTGACCCACGTTGCCGGAAACCGCGATGACCTCGCAGTTGTTGTAGTTCTCCTTCAGCCAGGGGATGATGACGGACGTATCCAGACCGCCGGAATAGGCAAGTACGACTTTCTTGATATCTTCCTTTTTCATAACGGTGACCTCCGTAAATAATTATTCATCAACGTGTGTATATTATTCAATATTTTCCGGAAAAAGTCAATCCCTTTTGGCAAAAAACATGCATAAAAATCGAATAAAATCCCAAAATCTTTTGGTAATTTCGGCATAATCATGCAAATATCCAGTTATTGAACGTATATTTATGCATTTTAGAATGTATATTTGTATGTTTTCCCACAAGAAAATCCCGACCCGGGAATCCGAGTCGGGATAATGGATTCAAATGGTGATTACCGCTCCCCCACCGGTTTGGTGTTGGCGCCGATCAGGAAGGCCTGGAGCATCAGCATCAGCCCGGAGGCCAGCAGGATCAGGTAGACGGCGAAGTAGTGCACGTCCGAAAGGCTCACAATGGCGAAGAAGGCCGCGAAGTGGGCCCAGAAGATGGCTCTCGCCGGTTTCGGCCGGTCAAAGGCGTAGCCCGCCATCTGGTAGAAGCCAACGCCCATGGCACAGATGGTCAGGATCTCGATGGCGTAGGCGGTGATGGTGGGATTGATGATGTTGGCCTTGTAGCTCTCCACCAGCCAGAAGGCGTAGAGCAGGATCGGCAGGCCCGCGAAGAACACCACTGCCGTGCCGGGCCGCTCAGATCTGGCGCCCGCCAGCTGCACCGGGAACCCGATGCCGCAGATCACTGCTATGCCGCCGACAATCCGGAGCAGCAGCCGCTGCTGGTCGCTGGGCGGGACCGTCATGATCAGCAGGACGCCGCCGACCATCATGGCGAAGCCGAAGACCAGACCCAGGATGTCCGACAGTCTCCCCATCGGGGCGAAGGCTTCGGCGTAGGTCACGGGGATGGGGGCTTTCTCCTGTCGGGTCATACGCCCGCTCTGCACCCAGAGGATGATGGCCGCCAGAAGGATCCAGACCGCAGTCACCCAGGGCCACATGGAGCCCGTCTTGGCAAGGCCGGTGTCCAGTTCGAAGCTGACCTGATTCTGCAGCCAGCGCAAAAACGCTCCGAAGGCCGCCAGCACCGCCGTGCTGATGGTAATGTTCAGCGCTTTATTTTTCATAGTATCCATTCCAATCTCATACAATGTCTCGGAATATTTATTTTATACTGAAATCGCCGCGCCGTCAAGGAGGGATCGCCATGCGACGGATGTTTTTTCTCACTTCCCTGCTGCTGGTGCTGACCGTGGCGCTGCCGTTGCTGGCGGTGGGCCTGCCGAACCGCGCGCCCACGTCTGACGCAGAGACCGCCCTCACCGTGCTGTCCGGCGGAACCATCACGGAAACCACCATGGCGCAGTGGCTCCCCGGGGTAGTGGCGGCGGAGATGCCTGCCAGCTTTGAGCCGGAAGCCCTGAAGGCCCAGGCGGTGGCGGCCCGCACCTTTCTTCTGGAGCATCGGAAGAACCGACCGGAAAGTCACCCGGAGGCCGACGTCTGTGACGATCCGACCTGCTGCTGCGCCCACAGGGACGAGGCCGCTCTGCGGGAGCACTGGGGCTCGGATGCGGGAAAAAACCTCCGCAGAATCCGTGCCGCCGTGGAAGAAACCGACGGCCAGATCCTGACCTATCAGGGAGCGCCGATCCTGGCGGCCTTCCACGCCTCCTCCAACGGAAAAACCGAGGACAGCGCCGCACTCTGGGGCGCGGTTCCCTATCTGGTCAGCGTCAGCACCCCGGAGACCGCAGAGGATGTGCCGGGATTTCAGTCCTCGGTGACGTTCTCGCCCGAGGAACTGAAAACTGCAATTGTGAAAGAAAGACCTGAGGCAGTGTTTCCTGACGATCCCGCAGTTTGGCTTGAAGAGCCGGAGCTGGACGTCAGCGGCCGCGTCGGCAGCATCGCCATCGCAGGTGAGACCTTCTCCGGCGCCGAGCTGCGTGGATTGTTGAATCTACGCTCTGCGGCATTTACAGTGGAATACGCAGACGGCAGCTTCACCTTCACCGCCACCGGCCACGGCCACGGCGTTGGCATGAGCCAATACGGTGCCAACGTCATGGCGAAACAGGGCAGCGATTATACAGAGATCCTGATGCACTACTACCCCGGCACGGAGCTGACGGGAAGAGAACGGTAAATTGGAGATTTACGCTCGCTCCCTGTAGGGCGGGGACCTGTGCCCCGCCGCATCAATCCACTGCCGTCTCAACGGCGGGGCACAGGTCCCCGCCCTACGGTGGATCATTGCAACTCCCCGACAAGCTACCATTTGAACACCCAAGAAAAACTCCCCACCCGGATCAGGTGGGGAGTCGCTATGTTGGTTCTTACTTACTCTTGATGTAACGGTCGATGGCAGCGGCGGCTTCCTTGCCGGCGCCCATAGCCTTGATGACGGTGGCAGCACCGGTGACCGCGTCGCCGCCGGCGAAGACGCCGGGCTTGCTGGTGACGCCGTGCTCGTCCGCCACGATGCCGCCCTTCTGGTTGTACTCCATGTCGGGCGTGACCTTGCGGAGCAGCGGGTTCGGGCTGGTGCCCAGCGCCATGATGACTGCGTCGCACTCCATCTCGAACTCACTGCCGGGGACCTCGATGGGTCTGCGGCGGCCGCGGGCATCGGGCTCGCCCAGCTCCATCTGGATGCAGCGGATGCCGCGCACCCAGCCGCTGTCGTCGGCGAGGATCTCCACGGGGTTGGTGAGGAGCTTGAAGACGATGTCCTCTTCCTTGGCGTGCTCGTACTCTTCCTTACGGGCGGGGATCTCCTGCTCGCCGCGGCGGTAGACCACGGTGACCTCGGCGCCCAGACGCTTGGCGCAGCGGGCAGCGTCCATGGCCACGTTGCCGGCGCCCACGACGCAGACCTTGCTGATGGGCATCAGCGGGGTGTCGTAGCGCTCGTCGAAGGCCTTCATCAGATTGATACGGGTCAGGAACTCGTTGGCGGAGAACACGCCGCAGTAGTTCAGGCCGGGAATCTTCTGGAACACGGGCAGGCCGGCGCCGGAGCCGATGAACACGGCCTCGTAGCCGCCGATCTCGGGATCGCTCGAGAGCAGTTCGTCGATCAGCAGGGCCTTGCCCACGGTGGCGTCGCAGCGAATCTCAACGCCCAGGGCGGAGAGCTTGTCGATCTCCTTCTGCACCAGAGCCTTGGGCAGACGGAACTCGGGGATGCCGTAGGCCAGCACGCCGCCGGCCTTGTGCAGATGTTCAAAGACGGTGACGGCGTAGCCCATCTTGGCCAGGTCGCTGGCGCAGGCCAGACCGGAGGGGCCGGAGCCGACCACGGCGACCTTGTGGCCGTTGGGCTCGGCGGGGGTGGGCATCTCGTCGTCGTTCTGCATGACCCAGTCGGCCACGAAGCGCTCCAGACGGCCGATGCCGACGGGCTCGCCCTTGATGCCGCGGACGCACTTGGCTTCGCACTGGTTCTCCTGGGGGCAGACACGGCCGCAGATGGCGGGCAGAGAGCTGTCCTCAAGGATCTTGTGGTAGGCGCCCTTGAAGTCCTGCTTGGTGATGAGGTTAATGAACTGCGGAATCTTGACGTTGACGGGACATCCGGTCATGCAGGCCGGGCGGCGGCACTGCAGGCAGCGGTTGGCCTCATCCAGAGCCAGCTCTACGGTGTAGCCCAGAGCGACCTCGTCAAAGTTTTTGTTGCGGACGTTCGGTTCCTGCTCGGGAATCGGATTTTTGGTGGGAGAAAGGTTGGT
>CADCQK010000015.1 GCA_902803575.1 Oscillospiraceae bacterium | reverse complement strand
CTCGGTGAGCTGACGCTGATGCATCGCGCAGGTACCGGTCGTGCGGCGCGGCAGGATCTTGCTGCGCTCGGACAGGTAGCGGCGGAGGCGTGCGGTATCTTTGTAGTCGATAAACGTGCACTTATCGACGCAGAACTGGCAGACTTTTCTGCGTCTGCGGTTCTTGCTCTTATCACGATCAAAAGCCATGACGGTTTCCTCCTTATTTTAATCTTGGACGGCTCAGAATGGGAGCTCCCCGTCGCCGTCATCCAGCTCGGCAAAGGCAGAATCGCTCTTGGGGACATTATCGTATCCGCCGTAGCTCTGATTGCCGTAGCTCGAGGGCGCGCTCTGCGGCGCGGCAGGACGGGAATAACCGCCGCCGGCATTGTCGTCCCGGCGCTTGGATTCGCCGAAGTAGACATTGTCAGCCACGATCTCCGCGCTGCGGCGCTTGTTGCCGTCGCGGTCGGTCCAGTCGCGGATCTGCAGACGGCCGCTTACCACGGCCATGCTGCCCTTGGTGAAATACTTGCTGACGAACTCCGCGGTGTGGCGCCAGGCGACGACGTCGATGAAATCGGTCTGCCGCTCGGCTCCGTCCCGGTTGCCGAAATCCCGGTCGCAGGCGACGGTAAAGGACGCCACGGGGATCTGGCTCTGGGTGTAGCGAAGCTCCGGGTCACGGGTGAGGCGACCCATCACAACAATGTGGTTGAGCATGGTTTGCCCTCCTTACTCGGCGCGCAGGGTGATGAGAGAACGCATCACGCCGTCGGTAATGCCGAGCACGCGGTCCAGCTCAGCCGGGAACTCCGGAGCGCTGGTGAACTTGACGAGCACATAATAGCCCTCAGAGATGTAGTTGATCTCATAGGCCAGCTTGCGCTTGCCCATCTCCTCCATCTCGTCCAGAGTGCCGTTCTGCTCGATCATTGCCTTGAACTTTTCGACGAGCGCTGCAGTCTCTTCCTCCGTCAGGTTGGGGTTGATGATATACATCAGCTCGTACTTTTCGCTTGTTTTTGCCATTTTCGTTGCACCTCCTTCTGGTCTGATGGCCCACGGTTAGCGAGGCCGTGAGCAAGGACTGCCCAATTTGGACAGGCTATATTATTATAGCGAAGTTTTTGAAAATGTCAAGGAAAAACAGAAAAGTTTTTGGAATTTTGCACTCCGGCAGATGCAGGAAGCCAGAGGGGGCAAATGATAGTTTTTCTATGCGAGTGGAGTCAGGAGTGTGGAGTGTGGAGTTTAAAGTGTCTTCGACGGATTCAAATTATAGTTTATCGGGGAGTTTCAATGATACTCCGTAGGGCGGGGACCTGTGCCCCGCCGTTGATTCAGCAGCCTATTTGATGCGGCGGGGCACAGGTCCCCGCCCTACGGAGTATCATTGAAACTCCCCGATAAACTAAAATTTGAATCCGTCGAAGACACTTTAAACTCCACACTCCACACTTCACTCTCCACACTCCAAAAAAAATCCTTTTCCCTCTTGACAAATCCATGAAATGGGTATATATTACCTATAAACCCAGTAGGAAATAATCTTTCGGGAAGGAGGGGCCGCGATGCTTCACCGCCGCAGCGCCGAAATGCATACGATGGGCAGCATGTGTATGGTGCCCTGGTTCTGTATGCAAAAATCAGCGTGCTTCTCCGGCGCGGACGGCAATCGATGTTGACGCGCACGCAATCAAAAGTCGGAGGATGCACAGGCACCCTCCTTGTTTTTTTCTGTGGAAACGCTGAACGAATCGCCGCACGCAGCTTGCCGGCATCTTTTCCCTCTGGCTTCATTTCGAAATCTTGAAATACACAAAGTATTCCTGTGATTCCTCAATTTCACCAGATGAAAAACCTGCTCGGCAATCTGCACACTTCGATTCATTCATCGCTTCCATATTGCCAAACCCAATAAAAAAGGATAGAATCATTACATGTTCATATTTGAAAGGAGTACCATCATGGCACAGATCATCAACTCTTCTCTGGATCTCATTGGAAATACCCCGCTGCTGAAGGCGGAGCGCTACAGCAAGGCCGCCGGCGCGGGGGGCTCCCTGCTGGTGAAGCTGGAGTACCTGAACCCCGCCGGTTCCGTGAAGGACCGCATCGCCTGGGGCATGATCCGGGACGCTGAGGAAAAGGGCCTGCTGAAGCCCGGCGCCACCATCATCGAGCCCACCAGCGGCAACACCGGCATCGGTCTTGCGGCGGTCGCAGCCGCCAGAGGCTATCAGGCCATCTTCACCCTGCCGGAGACCATGAGCGTGGAGCGTCGGAAGATGCTCGCCGCCTACGGCGCGAAGCTGGAGCTCACCGAGGGCTCCAAGGGCATGAAGGGCGCCATCGCCAAAGCCGAGGAGCTGAAAGAGCAGATCCCCGGCAGCGTGATCCTGGGCCAGTTCGTGAACCCCGCGAACCCTGAGACCCACTATAAAACCACCGGCCCCGAGATCTGGCAGCAGACCGACGGCAAGGTGGACGTCTTCGTAGCGGGCGTGGGCACCGGCGGCACCCTCACCGGCGTGGGCCGCTATCTGAAGGAGCAGAACCCCGACGTGAAGATCGTGGCCGTGGAGCCCGCCACCTCTGCGGTGCTCTCCACCGGCGTGGCCGGCAGCCACAAGATCCAGGGCATCGGCGCGGGCTTCGTCCCGGACACCCTGGACACCGGCATCTATGACGAGATCCT
>CADCQK010000014.1 GCA_902803575.1 Oscillospiraceae bacterium | reverse complement strand
CGGTTGGGATCGCCTCCATGGACTCCTTGAAGGTGATCAGGCGGCGGCACCAGTAGTAGACGAGGCTGATCAAGAGGGCGATCAGCGTGCCCCACGGGAGGGCGACGGTCGCGTCCGTCTCGGAGAAGGCGCCCTGGAACTGGTGGTAGAAATCGCCGCCCGCGTCATAGAAGCCGCCCGCGTACAGCAGGCCGACGAAGCAGGCCACGATCAGCACGACCACGGGGAAGAGGAGGTCGATGACCTTGCCGTTGGGATTGAACTTGCTGTTTTCCAGCGCCTTGTCCACGCGGTCGCCGGAGGTGTAGAGGTCGCCGTTGAGAACGGCGTTCATCTCGTGCAGGCGCATCGGGCCGAAGTCGAACTTCATGAGGATGATCGCGACGACGAACACGATGGACAGCAGCGAGTAGAAGTTATAGGGGATCGCCTTCACGAACAGGACGAAGCCCTGGCCGTCCTCGGCGTAGCTCGAAACGGCGGCGGCCCAGGAGCTGATCGGGGCGATCATGCAGATCGGGGCGGCGGTCGCGTCGATGAGGTAGGCGAGCTTGGCGCGGCTGACCTTGTGGCGGTCGGTGATCGGGAGCATGACGGAGCCGACGGTCAGGCAGTTGAAGTAGTCGTCCACGAAGATGAACACGCCCAGGATGAACGTGGCGATCATGGCGCCGACGCGGCTCTTGATGTTCTTCTCTGCCCAGCGTCCGAAGGCAGCGCTGCCGCCGGAGCGGTTGATCAGGACCACCAGGATGCCGAGGATCACCAGGAACATGAAGTTGCCCGCCAGATCCGTGATGGCCGGGACGATGGCTTCACCCAGGACACTGTCCAGCGTGCCCACCGGGGCGAAGTTGTTGGCAAACAGTGCGCCCAGCAGAACGCCGATGAACAGAGAGGAGAAGACCTCCTTGGTGATCAGCGCCAGCACGATGGCGACGATGGGCGGCACCAGCGCCCAGAAGGTGTAGGCCATGCCGCTCTGGGTGGAGACACCGTTGTCGTCCACATCGACGGCGAAGGCGCTCACGCACAGCAGAGACATGACCAGGACGATCAGCAGCAGGATCGTCAGGAGCTTGCGGCGGTTTTGCATTTCGGATTCCTCCATAAAAAAATTGTGTCCTGAACAGGCAGAAGACTGTTCATGACACAAACAAATACAGATGTCAATGACAGCGCTCCGCGTAAAACGCGACAGTCCGGCGGATGTTCTCCGACGGCCCAGGCCCACGGCATGCAGGAATCGTACCGCGTCCTTCGGCAAACGCCCCTTTCCCCGCCCGGTTCCTGCCGGTTTGCCGCGGGTACTGATGACGGCTGCGCCTCTATCATGCTTGTTCAGCTTGCTTTAGTATACTAACACAGCGCTGAATTGTCAATATAAATTATGAAATAATTGTGAATTTGTAGGTTTCCACAGACAAATTTCGGTTTTGGTTGCGTTTTTCGCCAATTCGCGGTAAACTGTGATTATGAAACGGTCGATGGAAAACCGCATATCGCCCGTCCCCTGGGCGCTGGTGGCTCTGCTGTTGGTGATTCTGGCAGGGCTGGTCGTGCTGCGCCTGTTTGCGGCTGCGGAGGAGCCGGAACCGGTTTCCACGCCGGTGCCCACGGCCACGCCCTCCCCCACGCCGGACCCGGCGGAGCGAATGCTCAAGGGACTCACGCAGCAGGAGAAGATCTGCCAGCTGCTGGTGATCCATCCGGAGGCGCTCACCGGGAAGACCGTCACCAAAATGGATGAAACGCTCGAAGCCGCGCTGGAGGAGTACCCCGTCTGCGGCGTGCTGCTGGACAACGCCAACATGAAAAGCCGGGAGCAGCTCACGGAGCTGACGGAGGCTCTGCAGGAGCACGACATGCTCATCACCGTGGATGAGGAGGGCGGCAGAGTGGCGCGGCTCATGACCAGCGTTGGCACCACCTGGCTCGGCAGCATGTACAGCTACCGCAACGGCGGCACGGAGACCGCTTACCAGAACGCCCTGACCATCGGGACGGATCTGATCGCCTGCGGGTTCAACACGGACTTCGCCCCGGTGGCGGATGTATGGTCGAACCCGAAGAACACCGTCATCGGTGACCGGGCCTACTCCGACGATTTCGACGAGGCGGCGGAGCTGGTAGCAGCGGCAGTCAAGGGATTCCACGAGGCCGGAGCGATCTGCTGTCTGAAGCATTTTCCGGGCCACGGCAGCACCCTGACGGACTCCCACGAGGGGACGGCCATCGTCGATCAGACTCTGGAGGAGCTTCGCACCCATGATTTAAAACCCTTCGTCAGCGGCATCGAGGCCGGGGCGGATCTGGTCATGGTGGGACATCTGACGGTGCCCAAGGTGGACGACGTCCCCGCCTGCATGAGTAAAAAGCTGGTGACGAATCTGCTGCGCAAGGAGCTGGGATTCGACGGCGTCATCATCACCGACGGGCTCCAGATGGCCGGTGCCGGCAGCGGCTCCGACGGAGAAAAGGCGGTTAAATGCCTACAGGCCGGCTGCGATCTGCTGCTGGAGGTGAGCGACGTGAAAGGCACCGTGGATGCCATTCAGGCCGCCCTGGACGACGGCACTCTGACCCAAAAACGTCTGGATGAAAGCGTGCTGCGGGTCCTGCGGCTGAAGCTGGCCTACGGGATCCTGTGATCGTTTGAAAATCGAATAATTGAAAACACCTTCGGGAAAGCTTGCAGTATCTGTAACTTTCTCGGAGGTTTTCTTATGGAACAACGGGATTTTGAGGCGCGGGGCATGGAATTTGCCCGCAGTCTCGGTGTGGACGGCGACGGCGGTGCGCGGCTCCTCTGTCATAGAATCGAACAGGCATTGGAGCAGCTGGAGCAGAAACGCACCTCCCTCTCCCCCGAAAGCGGCGCGTCGGAATGGCTGCTGGACAACGGCTATCTGGCAAGGCAGGAGGGGCATGGCGCGATCTCACAGCTGCGGGGCGCGAAGAGGCTCCGGATCTGTCAGGGGACGCCCATGGTCTACCGGCTCTGCGAGGGATATTTCGAAGAGAGCGGCGGTGCGCTGGACGCGGAGGGACTTGAGCAGTTCCTCACCGGGTTCCAGCGCCTTCATCCCCTGCGTTATGCGGAGCGGGCGGCGGTACTCCCCTGCCTGAAGGCTGCGGCGATCCTGTCGCTCTCGGAATTGTATGCACAGGAGGATCCGGAGGCGGAAGAAGCGGGAAAACGCTTTTCCGCCCTGCGGATTTTAGGTGCGCTGGCCTTCTCGCAGCTGCTGGAGCGCGCAGACCCCATCGAGGCAAAGCTCTCAAAGGATCCTGCCGGGGTCTATTCGAAGATGGACGAGACCACACGGACTCAGTATCGGAAGCAGCTGGCGAAATACGCGAAATCCCATCAAATGGAGGAAGCCGAGGCAGCCGATGCTCTGCTCAAAAAAAGCCACGCTGCCGCAGGTGAGAGACGGCACATCGGCTGGCAGCTTTACCATGCCGAGGGATCGAAAACCCCCGGCGGCGGCTGGTATCTGACGGCTCTGGTACTGCTGACGCTGTTTTCGGCGGTGCTGTTTGGGTTTCTGACCAGCAGCCTATCCTGTGCGATCCTGCTGATCCTGCCCATTTCGGAAGTCGTAAAGCAAATCATGGATTCGGTGCTGCTGAGGCTGACGCCGCCGAGGCCGGTGCCGCGGATGGAGCTGAAACACGGCGTTCCAAAGGCCGGCAAGACCCTCTGTGTGGTGTCGGCGCTGCTCGCAAAACCGGAGGACGCCGAGAAGCTTGCCCGGCGGCTGGAGGATTTTGCGCTGTGCAGCCGGGACTGCGGGGAGCATCTCAAGTTCGGCATCCTGGCGGATTTCCCCGAGGCAGACAGCCGCACGCTGGAGACGGATGAACAGAATCTGGAGACGGCGCGATCCGCCATCGAGCATCTGAACGAAATCGACCCGCAGCGGCGGTTTTACCTCTTCACCCGGCCTCGCGGCTATGTGCGCGGTGACGGCATCTGGCGCGGCTGGGAGCGAAAGCGCGGCGCCCTGATGGAATTGGCGGGACTGCTGCGGGGCCGGAAAACCGCCCTCCTCTGTGCAGCCGGTGACCGGGAGGCGCTGCAGGACACTCAGTTCCTCCTGACCCTGGACACGGACACGATCCTGACCCCCGGGGCGGCGCGGAGCCTCATCGGCGCCATGCTCCATCCCCTGAACGCTCCGGTCATCGACAAAAAGCGCGGCGTGGTCACCGCCGGTTACGGGCTCCTGCACCCCAGGATCGCGACGGATCTGAAAAGCGCCGTTGCCACGGATTTCACCCGGATCCTCGCCGGGGCCGGCGGCATGGACGTCTACGGTCTGGCGGGCGGTGAGCTGTTCATGGACCGGTATGACTGCGGCGGCTTCGCGGGCAAAGGCATTCTCAGCATCGACGCCCTGCTGACCTGCTGTGGCAAGTCCATCCCTGAAAACCGCGTTCTCAGCCACGACGCGCTGGAGGGCGCCTGTCTGCGCGGCGGCTTCGTGGGAGACACGGAACTGCTGGACGGCTTTCCCCAAACGCCTCTGAGCTTCTGGGCGCGGCAGGAGCGCTGGACCCGGGGCGACTGGCAGAACCTCCCCTGGCTGTTCCGGCGGGGAAAGGCATTTCGCACCGCCGACCGGATCCGGCTGCTGGACAGTCTGCGGCGCTCTCTGGTGCCGCCCATGACCCTGCTGGCGATCCTGGCCGGCCTCTGGCGACCGTGGCCCGGGCTCAGGCTTGCGGCCTGGACAGCGCTGCTGGCGCTTTTGAGCGATCTGATCCTGAGCCTGCGGGGCGTGCTGCTGCGGAGAGAGCCACGGGTGCACACCTTCAGCGGCGTTTTGCAGGGCACGGTGCCGGCACTGCTGCAGACGGTGCTGCGTCTGATTTTTCTCCCCATGGAGGCGTGGATCTGCGCCTCGGCCATGATTCGCTCCCTCTGGCGGATGCTCATCAGTCACAGGAGACTGCTCCAATGGCAGACCGCCGCCCAGAGCGAGGGAGTCAAGCGCGGGAAGCTCCCCGCCTGGTACCGGGCCATGCTCCCGGCGGCGATTCTGGGGGCGGTGTCCCTGCTGGTCTCCCCCGTCACGATCGGAAAAGCCGCCGGGGCCCTGTGGCTGCTCTCCCCCATCCTCGCCATGCTGCTGTCGAAGCCGAACCCGCCTGTCCAGCCGCTCCATGAAAAGGACAAGACCTATCTGCGGAATTGCGCCAGAGAGATCTGGCACTGGTTTGAGACCTTCTGCACCGAGGAGGATCACTTCCTCCCGCCGGACAACTGGCAGGAGCAGCCGCCCGCCGGAACTGCCCACCGCACCTCCCCCACCAACATGGGGCTGGGACTGGTGAGCGCACTCTCCGCCGCAAAGCTGGGCATCGATGAAGAAAAGGGACTCCCCCTGGCGGAGCGGATGCTCACGACCATGGAGGCCCTGCCCAAGTGGCGCGGGCATTTTTATAACTGGTATCAGACCATCACCAAAAAGCCGCTGCGCCCGGCCTACGTCTCTACCGTAGACAGCGGCAACCTCTGCGCCTCGCTGATCGCGGCGAAGGCGGCCTTTCTGGAGTTTGGCAGAGCGGATCTGGCGGAGCGGGCCGGGAGGCTGGCAGAGCAGATGGACTTTCGGATGCTCTATGACGAGGCGCGGTGTCTCTTTCGCATCGGCGTGAACACCGACGACGGCAGCTTTTCTCCCGGCTGGTATGACCTCTTTTCCGGAGAGGCGCGGCTCACCGGGTATCTGGCGGTGGCCAGAGGTGAGGCGCCGGTGCGGCACTGGCGGAGTCTCAGCAGAGCCCAGACTTCCCTGCACGGCTACCGCGGCACGGTGTCCTGGACGGGCACCATGTTCGAATATCTGATGCCGGAGCTGTTTCTCCCCCTGCAGCGGGAGTCGCTGAACTGGGAGAGCGCGAAATTCTGTCTCCACGCCCAGAAAAGCCGGGTGCTGCCCGGGCGGGCCTGGGGCATCTCCGAGAGCGGGTTTTACAGTCTCGATCCCGCGCTGCACTACCGCTACAAGGCCCACGGCGTCGGGGCGCTGGCCCTTCGACGGGACATGGATCAGGAGCTGGTGCTCTCTCCCTACAGCAGTTTTCTGGCGCTGCTGGTGGAGCCGCGGTCCGCGGTGCGCAATCTCAGGCGGCTGGAGCGGATGGGTCTGCGGGGGCCTTACGGCTTCTACGAGGCCATGGATCTGACCCCCGGCCGCTGCCGCGGCAGCAGCGGAGAGATCGTAAAAAGCTGCATGGCCCACCATCTGGGCATGAGCATGGCAGCCATCACCAACGCACTCCTGGATGGGCAGGTACAGCGCTGGGCCATGGCAGAGCCTGCGCTGAGAGCCCATGGGTGTCTGCTCTCCGAGCGGGTTCCCACCGGCGGCCCGGTGCTGAAACGGGAGCGGAAGCAAGTCTTGAAGTCTGCAACGAAGCAGCCCGCCCTGCGGTATCTCAGAGAGGGCGACGGCGTGGATCCGCTCCACGGGGCGAGGTGTCTGCTCTCCAACGGTCGGCTGCACCTGCGGTTTCCGGAGTCCGGCGGCATGGCGCTGCAATACGAAGGCGCGGAGCTGTTCTTTGAGCCGCCAAGATTTCGACTTTCGGACGAGACCCTGTTCCCCATCCGCGGCGGTGAAAAGGCCCATTGGAAATTCACCGACCGGTATGCGGAGCTCTCCACCGAAACCGCGAGACTCACAGCGGCGGTGTCCGCCTCGGAGGCTGGGTGTCTCTGGGTTTTGGAGCTTCGAAGTGCGGCGCCGGTGGAAACCGAACTGGAGCTGACGCTCTCCCCTGCCCTCGCTGAAAAGCGCTCTCTCGAAAGTCACCCGGCCTTCTGGCGGCTGGGGATCCAGGAGCAGCACCGCGGCAATGCCCGTCTCTGGCGGCGGCTGGAGCGCTCCGACGCGCCGGAGCGGTGGATGTGTCTCGCGGGAGACGGTCTCCCTTCGGAAGAGGGGGAGCGCTGGCTCACGGACGGTCGGAGCGTGATCACGATCCCGATACGGATGGAGCCGGAGGAGATCAAAACTCTCCGCTTCGCCGTGGCCGTGGGTCGAAAAGCGGACGACGCCTTTCTCGCCGCCCAGCAGACCCTTGCCATGCCGGAGGCGAGCTTCTCCGATCTCCCGGCCAGACTGGCACGTCAGCTGGGGCTGGGTGCGAAAGGGCTCCAGGAGGCCATGGCGCTGGTCTCGCCCCTTATCGATCATACGCTGCCGGAGGCGGTCAGCGACCCGAATCTCCTGAAAAAAGACGCCCTTTGGAAAAATGGCATCTCCGGGGATCTGCCGATCCTGGCGGCGCCTCTGACCGAACCGGAGCATCGGCGGACAGCGGCGCGGCTCATGAGAGAACACGCGCTGCTCCACGCCTTGGGCGTAAAATGCGATCTGGTGTTCTGCGTATCTGAGGCCGGAGACTATCAGCAGCCGGAGGCGCGGTTTGTGCACGCGGTGCTGCAACGGATCGACCGGGAGGACACCCTGGCCATCCCCGGCGGGGTGCATCTGGTGAGCGACACGGAGGCCGCGAAATGCAATGCCTCGATCTGGCTGGAGGGCGAGTATCTGCCCCTGAATCGGAACACCGCTTCCCTGCCGGAAAAAACGGATCGCAGAGACCGGAACAGCGGCCCCGTCCGATACACCCAGCGCACCGACGGCAGTGTTCTGGTGCAATGCGGCCACACTTTGCCGAAGCGCGTCTGGAGTCTGCCGCTGACCAACGGGCATTTCGGCTTCACGGCGGCAGACAGCGGCTGCGGCGATCTCTGGCTGGAAAACGCGAGAGAGCGCAGGATCACCCCCTGGCGGAACGATCCCTGGGCGGTGAAGGGGCCGGAAACCCTGTATGCCATCGAGGCCGGTGAGGCCCGCAGCCTGTTCTGTGATTATGCTTCCGACGGCCGCTTCACCTGCCGGCTCGGCTGCGCCCAGTGGGAGACCGGCGGGCTGCGGGTGACGGCCTTCGTGCCCTTCGAGGCCAATGTCCGGGTGCTGATGATCGAGTCGAAAACCCCGGTCACCCTCCGGTGGCGGCTGGATCTGCTGCTGGCCTCAGAGACCAGAGACGAAAGCGCGGTGATTACAGAGTATCATGACGGCGTCCTCTCCGCCGTGAATCCCAGGGCAGAGCGCCCGTTCACGGTTTTTGCAAGATGCAGCGTGCCCTTCCGCCGTTACACCTGCAGCCGGGAGCGTGCCATGCAGAATCAATTCGACGGCTTTATCGGCACCGGCGTCCCCGGCTGCTTCGCGGCGGAGTTTTCATTGGAAAGCCGTGCGGTGCTGGTGATCGGCGCCGACGCTCCGGAGCTCGCAAATTGGGACAACGCCGTACGGGCTTTGAAGCGCACCCTTTCAAGCTGGCAGCGGTTTTGCGGTCGCCTCCGCTGTGAGACCGCCGAGGCGGCCTTCGGGCAGTATCTCTCCGGCTGGGGCGCCTATCAGGCCATGGCCTGCCGTTTGATGGCGAGAACCAGCATCTATCAGAGCGGCGGGGCCTTCGGGTTCCGGGATCAGCTCCAGGATGCGGTGAATCTCATCCTGTGGAATCCCACCCCGGCACGGCGGCAGATCCTCCGCTGCTGCGCAAAACAGTTCCCCGAGGGGGACGTCTGCCACTGGTGGCACGAGAGCGCCGGAGTGCGCACCCGGATCAGCGACGATCTGCTGTGGCTGCCCTGGGCGGTGCTGGAATATGCGGAAAAGACCGGGGACACGGCGGTGCTGACGGAATCCGTCCCCTATCTGGAGGCGGAGCCCCTCAGGAACGGCGAACGGGAGCGGTATCTCCGGCTCAAAACCTCAAAGCAGTCCGGCACGGTGCTGGAGCACTGCATCCGCGCCATCCAATGTGTCCTCCGGCGCGGTACCGGCGATCATGGGCTGCTGAAGATCGGCAGCGGAGACTGGAACGACGGCTTTGACCGGGTGGAGGGCGAGAGCGTGTGGCTCAGCTGGTTTTTCTCCCACACGGCCCACCGGATGGCGGCGCTGCTGGAGCAGTTGGGTCTGGAGGGCAGCGAGGCCATGCATCTGGCAGCGAAGCAGATCGGCGAGGCGGCAGAGCGAAGCTGGGACGGAAACTGGTACCGAAGGGGCTATTTTGCCGACGGGACCCCCCTCGGCAGCAGCGAGAGCGCCGCCTGCCAGATCGACGCCATCGCCCAGAGCTTCGCGGTGCTCTCCCCCGAGGCGGATCCGGCGCACGTGCGAACAGCCTTAAAAAGCGCGCTGGATCGTCTCTACGATCCGACGCACCATCTTTTAAAACTCTTCGATCCGCCTTTCACCAACGCAAAGCCGAACCCCGGCTATGTGCGCAGCTACGGCCCCGGCTTCCGGGAAAACGGCGGTCAGTATACCCACGGGGCCATCTGGCTGGCATGGGCGCTGCTGATGACCGGAGAAACGGAAGCGGGCTGGCAAATACTCCGCGCCCTGCTGCCCGCGAGACACAGACAAGAGATCTACGAAGCGGAGCCCTTCGTCCTCGCCGCCGACGTCTACGCCGGGGATCACCCGGAGCAGGCGGGCTGGAGCTGGTACACCGGCGCTGCGGGCTGGTATCTCAGGACCGCGGCGGAGGGCCTGTTCGGGCTCACGGCGGTAAATGGGCAGGTCACGCTGCGGCCCAATCTGCCGGGATCTCTGCTGCCAGCCTCCATTCGATGGAGAGACGGAAGCGGTCAAACCCATTGGATCGAATACCGATCCGACGGCTTCACCGTGGATGGAGAACCCGATACCGGCGGCTTGATCGGAAAGCTGTGACAAAAAGAGTACCCCGACCGGGAGAATCCCGGTCGGGGTCGGAAAAAGAGAGGAAAAAGAGAAGAATGGAAGGGATCGTTTTTAGTTGAAGAAGTCGCTCCAGGGATCGATCATATACTGCTGACCCTGCTGGGGCTGCTGCTGAGGCTGCTGACTCTGCTGTTGCTGCTGGGTCTGGGCCTCAACGGTCTCTTCACTGACCTTGTCCAGGGTCACAGTGACGGTCTGGGTCTCACCGGCGCGGTAGATGGTGAGCTTCGCTTCATCGCCGGGGGCGTAGCCTCTCAGGGCGGCGATCAGGCCGTCGGAGGAGGAGATGGTCTTGCCGTCGATGGCGGTGACGATGTCGCCGATCTGCAGGCCGGCCTTTTCGGCGCAGCTGCCCTCGGTGAGGGAGACGATATAGGCGCCCTCCACCATGTTGTAGTACTTCGCAACCTGGCTGGGGATGGTCTGGGTGGTGACGCCCAGCTGGACTTTATTCACGACCACGCCGTTTTCCATCAGCTCGTTGGCGATGGCGATGGCGTCGTTCACCGGGATGGCGAAGCCAAGGCCCTCCACGCCGGTGGATTCATACTTGGCAGAGCAGATGCCGATGACCTGGCCGGCGGAATTGTACACCGGGCCGCCGGAGTTGCCCTCGTTGACGGCCGCGTCTACCTGGAACATATTGATGGCGATGTTGCTCTCATCGGTGGTGATGGTGCGGTCCAGCGCGCTGATATGGCCGGTGGACATGCTGAACTGCAGCTCGCCCAGAGGGTTGCCCACCACATAGGCCAGGTCGCCCACGGACATGCTGTCGCTGTCGCCGAAGGTGACAGGCGTGAGGCCCTCGGCGTCGATCTTCAGCACCGCCAGATCGTTGGAGGCGTAGGAGCCCACGATCTCAGCCTTGTAGGTGGTGCCGTCATAGGTCATGACGCTGACCTCGTAGCCGTACTGCTCGGCGTAGGCGATGACGTGGCGGTTGGTGAGGATATAACCGTCAGAGGTAATGATGAAGCCGGAGCCGGAGACGGCGGCAGAGGTGGTCTGGCCGAAGAAGTTCTGGGTGGTCACCTCGGTGGTGATGCCCACCACCTGCTTGCAGGCTGCGGCATAGATTTCGCTGGCGGACATGGTGCCGGTGCTGACGCTCTTGGCCTTCTGCACGGTGCCGCTGCTGTCGCTGCTGCCGTTGGACTCCGCCATCTGCACCTGCTGTACCGCAGCGGTGGCAGACTTGGTGACCCGGCTGCCGATGACGCCGCCCACAGCGCCGCCCAGCACCGCGCAGGCCAGCGCCAGGCAGGCCGCCTTCACGAAGCCGCCGCGCTTTTTCTCTTCCCGGGGCGCCTTCTGCTTCGGGGTCTCGGGGGTGTAGTAGCGGGGAGGCATCTCAGCCGCCTCAGAGGCAGGCTGGTAGTTGGCGTCGGTGTAGGACCGCTCTTCGGTCTCCTCCGGGCGGGTGATGCGGTAGGTGCCGTCCTCGGAGAAAATGGTCTCCTGCACCTCCGGCTCCGTCTCGGGTACGGGGACATCCTCGGTCTCCGGGATCTCAGACTCCGGGAAGCTGCTCTCGGGGTTTTCGTTGGTCTCGTTCCAGAATTCGTCTGTCATGGAAATCGCGCTCCTTATCTGCGGGGATGCCGTGGATCCGGCCTCCCTTTGAAATCTGATTGTATTGTAAGCCGAACTTGTGTCATTTTAATGAACAAACTTCGAAAAAAAATCGAATAAACTTTTATTTTTTTGAGAACTTCCTGCGTTTCGAATCGTCCAATTCAAGTATAGATTTCCGCAGTCTGCATACTTGAAAAAAAACTCTAAAAAAGGTATACTGGTTGTGTATATGCAAATAAGGAGGAAGGAACATGAAAAAACGCATGTTATCCCTGCTGCTTGTGCTGGTGATGACGGTTTCGCTGTTCGCGGGACTGACCACCAACGCGGGCGCCGCCACGGTGCTGACCGATATCTTTGACCAGCTGGTGAAAGACAACCAGGACACCGTGAACAAGCTGTTCAACTCGAACAACCTGGTGCTCTCCGGCAACTGCGGCAAGGGCGGCACCGCCAGCGTGAAATATGAAATCTATCGGCTCGACGAAGAGCAGGTCAAGTCGCTGGAGTACTCCGACAAGATCGGGGATCTGAAAAGCAGTCTGAGTGAGATCGCCTCGAAATTCGGTTTCGACGCTGCCGATACCACCGAGCTGACCGGAATGGATCTCGGTCTGGATCCGAATCTTGACGAGTACTACGCCGTGAAGATCACCGGCACCGGCGAGATGGAGGACTACACGGTTTCCAACAAGTCCCCCTGGTCCGGCAAGAAGGAGCAGGTCACCAACGGCACCGTCAACATGGACGAGCAGTTGGTCGCCGCCTACATCGACACCGGCGTCACCAACGTGGGCAAGCGGGCTTTCTTCGGTCTGGACGCCCTGCGTGCCGTGTATTTGGGGGGCAGCGTCAAGATCATCGACGAGAAGGCCTTCAAGAGCTGCGACAAGCTCACAGTCATCGACTTCCCCAACAGTCTGGAGCGCATTGAGCGCCAGGCCTTCTATGCCTGCGATTATCTCACCTACGCCAGAATGAAGAGCTGCATCAATCTGAAGTACATCGGCGACCGCGCCTTCTTCAGCTGCGAGCGTCTGGCCTCCATCACCTTCCCCACCAGCGTGGCGGAGATCGGCAATTTTGCTTTCGCTTATGACCACGTTTTGGGCACGGTTCAGTTCTCCCTGCCGGAGAAGCTCTCCAAGCTGGGCACCGGCGCCTTCTGGTGGTGCACCCACCTCGGCGCTGTAAACGAAGTGAACATTCCGGCCTCTCTCACCAGCATCAGCCCCTGGGCATTCTTCGCAAACTTCGCCATGCGGGAGCTGAAATTCTCCACCGGTGATCAGGCTTTGACCATCGGCGACGGCGCTTTCGTGGGCTGCGCGGGTCTAACCACCGTGCACTTCGCCGACCGCGTGAAGCACATCGGCAACTTTGCCTTTGCCTCCTGCGACAAGCTCACCGACGTGGTCTTCGGCACCGGCAACGGCACCGATCTGCTCCATGTGACCACCATCGGCAAGCGCGCCTTCACCAGTCTGGAGGCCACCGGTCTGGAGGCGCTGTCCCGGGTGGCAGACACCATGGAGGACAGCGAGGATGAGATCGCCACCTATCTGGGCCACTCCCTCACCATCGGTTATGGCATCAGCGAGTTCACCGGGAAGAACTATGGTGTGACCCCGCTGGCCGAGGCTACCTTCACCCATGAGCCAATCACCAAGGGCAACATCGAGCCCGCCACCAGCGATACCAACTCCTTCCCCAAGGACTGCGTCATCATCTATCCCACCCAGAGCAACAACGCCCAGGCCTACGCCAAATGGACCGCAGCCATCACCGCCGGCGGTCTCTGGGAGGGCTATCAGACCAAGAGCGCCTGGAGCGGTCACACCCACAAGTACGGGCTCCCGGAAGAGGTCAAGGCCACCTGCACCGAGCCCGGCTACACCGTGAGAGTCTGCTCCATCTGCGGTGAGGAGGAGATCACCGAGACCTCCAAGCCCACCGGCCACAAGGCCACCATGGACCGCATGGTCGCCCCCACCTGCACGGAGCCCGGCGTCGCATACTACACCTGCACCAACAAGTGGTGCACCGATCCCAACTACACCGTGGAGATCCCCGCCACCAATCACGGTGAGGCCGACGGCTATTCCAAGCTCCAGAACCGTGTGGAGACCAAGCCCACCTGCACCCAGGAGGGCAAGATCACCGGCGTCTGCCCCGACTGCGGCAAGACCGTCAGCGTGACGGTACCGGCGCTGGGCCACGACACCACCTATATGAACAAGATCCAGGAGGCCACCTGCTCTCAGCAGGGCATCTATCAGGGCCGCTGCAGCCGCTGCAACGAGTCCGTCCGCGTGACCGTGGATCCTCTGGGCCACACCTGGGACGAGGGCCACATCACCAAGCGGGCCACCGAGACTCAGAACGGTGAGCGCACCTACATCTGCACCGTCTGCGGCGAGAAGAAGGTCGAGGTCATCCCGAAGACGACCCAGACCGTCACCTACACCCAGACCGTGGTGCCGCCCACCTGCACCCAGCAGGGCTACACCCTGAACAACGGCAGCGACGGCAGCAGCTACAAGAGCGATTTCGTTCCCGCTGCAGGCCACAAGTGGGGCGACGGAGTGGTGACCAGAGAGGCCACCGCCTCCGCCAACGGTGAGAAGCTCTTCACCTGCTCGGTCTGCGGTGAGAAGAAGACCGAGCTGATCCCCGCCATCGGCACCACCACCTTCACCGATGTGCCCGCGGACGCGTTCTACTACTCCCCGGTGCTGTGGGCCGTGCAGAACGGCATCACCAAGGGCACCACCCTCACCACCTTCAGCCCCTATGCAGGCTGCTCCAGAGGAGAGGCGGTCACCTTCCTCTATCGCGCCGCCGGCTCGCCGGACGTGACGGGCATCAACCCCTTCACCGACGTGCATTCCACCGACTTCTTCTACAAGGCGGTCCTTTGGGCTGCGGAGAAAGGCATCACCAAGGGCACCGATGAGCACACCTTCAGCCCCTATGATGTCTGCCAGCGGTCGCAGATCGTCACCTTCCTCTACCGCGCCAAGGGCAGCCCCAACGTCTCCGCGCCGGAGAACTTCTTCGACGTGGGCCCCACGGATTACTTCTATGACGCGGTGCGCTGGGCAGTGGTGAACGGCGTCACAAACGGCACCGACACCAACACCTTCAGCCCCTTAAACACCTGCACCAGAAGTGAGATCGTCACCTTCCTCTACCGCGCACGGGAGCTGTAAAATAACACGCAAACCTAAAAGCCCGCTGCAGTTTTTTCTGCAGCGGGCTTTTTTATCAAAGAACCATTGACAACAGTTATATACTGTTATATACTGTTTGCGGAGGTTGACAACATGCGTATCATCTTAAACAACGCTTCCATGGTGCCGATCTACGAGCAGCTTATGGATCAGATCAAAAACGAGATCCTGAGCGGCGGCCTCGCGGAAAACGAAGTGCTCCCCTCGGTCAGAGCCCTCTCCGCTGAGCTGCGCATCAGTGCGCTCACGGTGAAGAAGGCCTATGACCGGCTGGAGGAAGAGGGCTTTGTCATCACCGTACACGGAAAAGGCACCTATGTGGCCGCCGCCGATCGGCAGCTGGCTCTGGAGGCGCGGAGAAAGACCGTTGAGGATGCCTTCGCGGCTGCCGTTCAAAAGGCAAGGGCGGTGGGCTTCACGCGGGAAGAGATCCTTGCGGTCCTGGAGATCATATTGGAGGACGACTGATGGTCAAGCTTGATAATCTTGTAAAAACCTACGGTGATTTCCGTCTGGATCTCTCCTTGGAGATCCCGGACGGGACCGTGACGGGGATCGTCGGGAAAAACGGTGCCGGCAAGAGCACCACGATCAAAGCGATCCTCGGCCTGATCCGGCCGGACGCCGGGCGCGTCACCATAAACGGCAAGGATGCGATGAAACTCACCGGTGCGGAAAAGAAGTCCATCGGCGCCGCGCTGTCCGACTCCGGATTCAGCGCCTATCTGCGGATCCGGGACATCATCTGCATCCTCAGAAAAACCTATCCGACCTTTGACGAGGCATTTTTCCGTGACTGCTGCAGCGCCCAGGGGCTTCCCCTTGACAAGCAGATCAAGGATTTCTCCACCGGCATGCGCGCGAAGCTGCGGGTGCTCATCGCCCTCAGCCACGGAGCGGAGCTGCTCATCATGGACGAACCCACCGCCGGGCTGGACGTAGAGGCCAGGAACGACATCCTCGATCTGCTTCGGCAGTATCTCACCGAGAACGACCGGCGCTCGATCCTGCTGACCTCCCACATCTCTTCGGATCTGGAGAGCCTGTGCGACGACATCTATCTGATCCACGACGGAAAGATCGTGCTTCACGAGGACACCGACACCATTTTGAGCCATTATGCCATCCTGAAGGTCGACGAGGATACCTACGAAACGCTGGACAAAAGCTACATTCTCAGCACGAAAAAAGAGCCCTTCGGGTATGCCTGCTTTACCAACGAGAAGCAGTTTTACGCGGAGAACTATCCGGGAATCGTCATCGCCAGCGGCGGGATCGACGATCTGATATTAATGATGACGGGAGGCAACTGACATGCTTGGTCTACTGGAAAAAGATCTGCGGCTGACCCTTACCAGAAAGCAGACCCTGGTGATCTTCTTTGTCTTGGCGCTGATCATGGGGATGTCCATGGACGGCTCCTTCATTGTCGCCTATCTCACCATGCTGGCAACGATCCTCGCGGTCGGGACCATCAGCTATGATGAGTTCGACAACGGATTCGCGTTTTTGATGACGCTGCCCTTCAGCCGGAAAACCTACGTCACAGAAAAATACCTGTTCAGCCTGCTTCTGGCCGCGGCTGCATGGTGCGTCGGCGCCATCCTGTTCTGCATCGGAAGCGGGATCCGGCACGACGCCGCAAGCCTGACGGATGAGCTGCCCATGCTGCTCGCCATCCTTCCCGTCATGTATCTGACTGCGGCCATCATGATCCCCCTGCAGCTGAAGTACGGCGCGGAAAAGAGCCGGATCGTGCTGCTCATTTTCTTTGGCGTCATCGCGATTCTGGTCTTCGGCAGCAAAAGGATCTTCGAAGGCTCCAACGCTCTGGCCGAACTGACAAAAGCCCTTGAAGGTACGTCGTCCGCCGTGGTTCTGCTTGCGCTCGTCGCAGGGTGCGCGCTGATCACCTTTGTCTCCTATCTTTGGAGCGCGCGTATCATGGAGAAAAAAGAATTCTGATCCCCGCCGTGCTGCGCGGGCTACCTTCTCATGAGATACAGTCCCGCGCCGATCATGGCGCCGCCGAGGATGAACCACCAGAAATCCTTCGGCAGGATCATGCTAAGAATAATGAGCCCGCCCACGATGACCAGCAACATCCCTACCCACGGACACGGCCCGCGCCGCCGCATCATAAAAATCACCGCCCTTCCGCTTTCTGTCCTGTGACAGTCTATGCGAAAGGGCGGTTAGTTGTTCCATGCGGCGGGGCACAGGTCCCCGCCCTACTTTGACAATTCCCAGAAGGCGACTGCGCTGGCGGCCGCCACGTTCAGGGAGTCCACTCCGTGGCGCATGGGGATGCGCACGGTGTAATCGCAGTCGGCGATGGTCTGATCCTTCAGGCCGTCCCCCTCGGTGCCGAGGATCACGGCCAGCCGCTCTTCGTTGAGCAGCCTCGGATCGTCGATGGAGACCGAGTCGTCTCTCAACGCCATGGCAGCGGTTTTAAAACCCATGGCCTGCAGCCGCTCCAGTCCGGGATGGGGCCAGATGGAGATGTCGTCCCCGAAGCTGGTCCAGGGGATCTGGAAGACCGTGCCCATGCTGACTCTGGCGCTGCGGCGATAGAGCGGGTCGGAGCAGGCCGGGGTCACCAGAATGGCGTCCATGCCCAGCGCAGCGGCACTGCGGAAGATGGCCCCGATGTTGGTGGGGTTCATCACATCCTCCAGCACCACGATGCGCCGCGCGTCCCGGCAGACTTCCTCCACCGTGGGCAGCGGCTTTCTCCGCATGGAGCAGAGGACGCCTCTTGTGAGCTTGTAGCCGGTGATCTGCTCCAGGATCTCCAAAGGCGCCGTGTAGACCGGCACGCCGCAGCGCTCGATCACATCCACGGCCTTGCGCTCAATGTGGCTGCGCTCCATCAAAAGGGTCACCGGCTCGTATCCCGCGTCCAGCGCCCGGTGGATCACCAGGGGGCTCTCCGCGATGAAAAGGGCGTCCTCCGGCTTGTCCCGGTTCAGGAGCTGCCGCTCGGTGAGTCTGGCGAAGGCATCCAGCGCCGGGTCGGAAAAGTCTGTGATTTCAATGATCTCTGCCATAATATCCTCAGAATGTAAAGTCGATCTGATTGTAGTTCACTCCGGTGTCGTCCAAAAGGCTCTCCAGATACTTGCCGGTGAAGTCATCGGCGGCCTTCCAGCGATTCAGCAGGTCGTCGCTTCGCAAGACCGTGTCCATTCTGCCGGAGAAGTAGGCCCGGTTCAGCCGCACGAGCCAGTCCGCCAGCTCCGGATCCGCCGTGACCGCACTCCCCTGCCGCCGGCTGTTCCGGTCGAAGAAGTCCGCTGCCGCGTCGGAGAGCTCCTTCGACACGGCGCACGCCGTGTGATAACTGCCGCCTTCATCTGTGAGCTCCAGAACGCCGATCTGGCAGGGCTGGACACAGAGCGCAGATGTGACGATCTCCGTGAGGCAGCTGGCAGCTGCAGCGTGCTGGATGTGCATATGGCCGCAGAGGTTCAGCGCCACGCCGTATGTTTGGTAGAGGGAATAAAGCTTTTGCCGGTTGGTGATGACAAAGCCGTCGGAGAACACCCGGTTGTGCTGCAGAATCGTCTGGTGGGTCACCGAAACCACTCTTGCGCCGGCCTTTTCCGCTTCCTGCAGCTGGGTCTCAATCCAGTCCAAGGTCGGCTGCAGCACCGCGCCGGGATCGTCCGGGGTATTTGTGTCCACCAAAAGCAGCCGCAGGCCCGGCGAGACTTCATAGACATAGCTGAGAGAGGCGTCATCTCTGGAAAGAGCGTCGGCATAGCCGAAATCCTTCCAGATCTCCGCAAAGGCCGCGCCGTCGGGGCTCTCCACCAAGGAGTAAGAGTCCCCCTCGAATCTGGCGGCGGTGGGGTAATTCACATCGTGATTCCCCGGCAGCGCCAACACCCGGATCCCCGCCTCCAGAAGCGGACGCAGCTGCTCCGACAGCCACCGGTGGCTCTCGGTCTCCCCGTTGAAGGCCAGGTCCCCGGAGAGGATCAGCACCTCCGGATGGAGCTTCAGTGCCTTCTGCACGAAGCCCTCCACGATCCCTTCGATCTCCGGCATGAACTTCCCGTCGGAGTTCTCCACCAGATGAGTGAAGTACGCGCCGCCGTCGGTGAGCTCCGGGGCCAGGGCGTGCAGATCCGTGGCCTGCAGGATCGTTACAGGCTCCATGGGCAGATAGTTGTGCTGCACGGCGTTTTCCCTCCCCGATAGCCAGATTGCCCCGCCAAGGATCAGCGCGGCGAGGCATAAGAACAGGATCGGCTGTTTCCAGCTCATTCTATGGTTTCCATGGCGGCCTTTGCGGCGGCCTGCTCGGCTTCCTTTTTGGAGCGTCCGTCGCCCCGGGCCAGCTCCGTGCCGTTGAGCAGCACGGCCATGGTGAACCGTTTGTTGTGATCCGGGCCGGAGGTGCCCGCCAGCACATATTGCAGATGCTGATCCGCCTTGCGCTGGACGCGCTCCTGGAGCTCGGTTTTATAGTCGATGACATGGTGGATGTGGCCTTCGTCCAGTCCCTCCAGCACATGGCCGAGAATGAAGGCTTTGGCGGGCTCGAAGCCCCCGTCCAGATACATGGCGGCGATGATGGCCTCCACCGCGTCGGCGAGGATGCTGGGCCGCTCTCTGCCGCCGCTGTGCTCCTCGCCTCTGCCGAGACGCAGGCAGCGTCCCAGATCCAGAGACAGCGCCACGGCGTGGAGGCTCTGCTCGCATACCAGCTCCGCGCGCAGGCGGCTCATTTTCCCCTCGGGCATATCCGGGAACAGTCGGTAGAGCTTGTCCGCCGTGACCATACCGAGGATGGAGTCGCCCAGATATTCCAGCCGCTCGTTGGACTGGATCTCCGGCTCCTTCCGCTCGTTGGCGTAGGAGCTGTGGGTCAGGGCATTTTCCAGCAGGGCCGGGTTCTGAAACCGGTAGCCCAGTCGTTCCTGCAGGGCGTCCATCAGGCTTCCTCCTTGTCGAGACGCATGACGTCGATGTTGGAGGTGATCTCGTCAATGATGCCGCTCTCGGCGAAGATGACCGCCTGACGGATGGAGGCAAAGAAGGCGTCGGCCTTGCTGGAGCCGTGGGCCTTGATGACCGGCTTGGAGATGCCCAGCATGGCGGTGCCGCCCACGGCGTTGGGATCCAGCTCCGCCTTCAGGGAGCCGATCTCGCCCTTGATCATCAGGCCAGCCAGCATGTTTTTCGGCTTGTGGAACATGGTTTTCAGGGTCTTGAGCATGAACTTCAGGGTGCCCTCCAGACCCTTCAGGAGGATGTTGCCGGTGAAGCCGTCGGTCACCAGCACGTCCACTTCGTTTTTGAAGATCTGGCTGGACTCCACGTTGCCGATGAAGTTGATGCGGCCCTCCGCATGGGCTTTCTGCAGCAGCGGATAGGTCTCGTGGCGCAGATCGTCGCCCTTGTGCTCCTCGGTGCCGTTGCAGAGCAGGCCAACCCGGGGGCGCTGGATGCCGTGGAGCTTCTGCATATAAAAGCTGCCCATGTAGGCGAACTGCAGCAGGTATTCCGGGGTGCACTCGGCGTTGGCGCCGCAGTCGATGAGCATGCAGCCCGCGCCGCCGTTGGGCAGAACCGGCGCCAGCGCCGCTCTGCGGATGCCGCGGATGCGCTTGACGGTCAGGGTCGCGCCGGTCAAAAGCGCGCCGGTGCTGCCGGCGGAGACCACCGCGTCCCCCGCGCCGTCCTTCAGCATTTTCAGCGCCACCGCCATGGAGGAATCCTTCTTCCGGCGGCAGGCAGTGCTGGGGTCATCGTCCATGGTGACGATCTCTCTGGCGTCCACGATCTCCGCATCGGTGCCGGCGGGGAGAAAGGCAGCCACCTTCTCCTTCTGGCCCACGAACACGATGTCCACGCCCAGCTCGGTCTTTGCCCTAAGGGCGCCCTTAACGATTTCCTCCGGGGCGTTGTCGCCGCCCATGGCGTCAAGACGCCGCGCATCGGTCTGCTCTGCAACGGCACCGAGGAGCACAAGGGCGATACGCTCCGCCATGAGACATATCCGCTTCTGCAAAAGGCGCACGAGGAAGGACGCATCTGCTTTGTTGGCAATGCGGAGGCCAACCAGATCTTCTCCGGTGACGTGGATGTGCTCGTGACGGACGGCTTTACCGGAAACGTTCTTCTCAAGGGCGTGGAGGGCACGCTCAAATACATGCTCAAGCTCCTCAAGGGCATGTTTTATAAGAATACGAAAAACAAGGTTGCGGGCCTTCTCATCAAGAGCGAGTTCGGAGATCTCAAGGCGCAGCTTGACCCCAGCGAGGTCGGCGGCACGGCACTGCTCGGCATCTCGAAGCCCGTCATCAAGGCGCACGGCTCCTCGGACGCCAAGGCCTTCCAGAGCGCAATTCGTCAGGCCATCCAGTTTGCCGAGAGCGGTATCATCGATGAGATCACGGCAAACATCGAATACATGCGGCTCGACGCCGCCGGGGAGGAAGCCTGATGCGCGCGCTGCAGGATCGATTGGGTTATACGTTTCAGGATGTCTCTCTGCTGCACAACGCCCTCACACACTCCTCCTTTGCCAATGAGCGCAGGGGACAGAGCAACGAGCGTCTGGAATTTCTCGGCGACTCGATTCTCGGTATGGTCACGGCGGATCGGCTCTATCACTGGTTCCCGACCCTGCCGGAGGGCAGACTCAGCCGTCTGCGCGCTGAGCTCGTCTGCGAGCAGAGCCTCCATGCCGTGGCGCTTGACCTGAAGCTCGGAGACTATCTCCGCCTTGGCAAGGGCGAGGAGCATTCCGGCGGCAGAGAACGTCCGTCCATTTTGGCGGACGCGGTCGAGGCGGTCATTGCCGCCATGTATCTCGACGGCGGACTGGAGCCCGCTCGCACCTTCATTCTCGGGCACATCCTTGCGGGCGTCGAGCAGGGTGAGATTCATCATGTAAAGGACTATAAGACCGAGCTGCAGGAGGTCATCCAGCGAAAGGCGGATCAGCACATTCGCTATGAGCTGGTTGAGTCCTCGGGCCCGGATCATATGAAGCGCTTCACCATGGCGGTCTTCCTCAACGATGAGGAGATTGGCCGCGGCGACGGGCGCAGCAAGAAAGAAGCCGAGCAGGAGGCTGCAAGAGCCGCGCTCAAGGCTTGTCAATAAAAATAAAAGCTGGCTTCCGAATATCGGAAGCCAGCTTTTTCTGCTTGTTTTTAGATCTCGGGATAGAGCGGGAAGCGCTCGCAGAGCTCGAGCACCATGTCGCGCACCTCGGACACGGCAGCGTCGCCCTCGTTGATCAGGCGGAGAATGCCGTTAGCGACGGCAACCATGTCGTCCTCCTTCATGCCGCGGGCCGTGCTCGCGGGCGTGCCGAGACGAACGCCGCTGGTTTCCTTCACGGGCAGCGTGTCGAACGGGATCGCGTTCTTGTTCGCCGTGATGTTCGCGCGGTCGAGCAGCTCCTGCACGTCGCGTCCGGGGCGGCCGCGGCTGTTGACGTCCATGAGCAT
>CADCQK010000013.1 GCA_902803575.1 Oscillospiraceae bacterium | reverse complement strand
GGCGAGCAGTGCTGCATGTTCGGCACCTTCTCCAAGATCGTCTCTCCCGGCATGCGCATCGGCTGGATCTGCTGCCGCAACAAGGAGCTGCGCGCAAAGCTTTTGAGCTACAAGTCCACCGCCGACCTTCACACCAACATCTTCTGCCAGATGGTGCTGGCCCAGTATCTGGCCGACAACGATCTGGACGAGCACATCAATAAGACCAAGGTGCTCTACAAGCAGAAGGCCGAGTTCATGATGGAGTGCATGCGCAAGTACCTCCCCGCGGGCGTGACCTTCACACCCACCGAGGGCGGCATGTTCCTGTGGGCCGAGCTGCCCGAGGGCATCACCGCGCTGGATCTCTACCGCAAGGGTCTGGCACAGGGCGTGGCCATCTGCCCCGGCGATCCCTTCTATGAGACCGAGCGCAACGTCCGCACCTTCCGTGTCAACTATTCCAACAGCACCGACGAGGCCATCGAAAAGGGTATGCAGATCCTGGGCGAGGCCTGCAAGGAACTCATGGCGTAACTCTTTTAACTGCATAAAAAACAGCACGCTGAACCTTCAGCGTGCTGTTTTCATAGTTTGGATTGTCAATCCAGCTTCAGATCTCCGTCCTTGATCCAGCCGATCTTCCGGCAGAGCTGACCGAACAGCCAGCAGATGATGGCGGGGAGCACAATGCTGATCAGCAGCAGACCGATCCACTGGAAGGCGCCGGGCTGGATGGCGACAGCGCCGTTGGCGAGGGCTGCCTCACTGGGGGTGACCCAGCCGGTCCATACGCCGATGGGGCCGCAGAGACCGCAGGTGCCCATGCCGGAGTTGATGGCTGCGCCATTCATCTCCATTTTGAACAGGCAGGTAGAGATGGGGCCGGTGATGGCCGAGGTAAGAATGTCGGGGATCCAGATCTTCGGGTTGCGGACGATGTTGCCCATCTGAAGCATGGAGGTGCCGAGACCCTGGCTCACCAGACCACCCCAGCCGTTCTCCTTAAAGCTCATCACAGCGAAGCCCACCATGTTGGCGCAGCAGCCTGCCACCGCAGCACCGCCGGCGAGACCGGTGAGACTCAGCGCTGCGCAGATGGCAGCCGAGGAGATGGGGAGCGTCAGTGCGATGCCCACGATGACGGAGACCAGAATGCCCATGATGAACGGGCGCTGGAGGGTGGCCCACATGATGACCTGACCGACCCAGCTGGCCGCCTTGCCGATGGGCGCCGCCACCAGCATGGCCAAACCGATGCCCACCAAAATGGTCACCAAAGGCGTCACCAGAATATCTACCTTGGTCTCTTTGGAGACCGCTTTGCCGAACTCCGCCGCGATGACCGCTGTCACCAGAACCGCCAGAGGACCGCCGGCGCCGCCGATGGCGTTGGTGGCGTAACCAACCGGTACCAATGAGAATAGCACCATGCCCGGCGCGTGGAGCGCATAGCCGATGGCCACCGCCATGGCAGGGCCGACCATCGCCATGGCCGCGCCGCCGATGGTGGGGCCGCCCTCATAGATCGGCATGGTCAGAAAGCCAATGTGGAACTGCGTGCCCAGCGTGTTCAAAATCGTGCCGATCAGCAGCGAGCAGAACAGACCCTGGGCCATGGCGCTCAGGGCGTCAATGCCGTAGCGCTTCAGGGAAATTTCAATGTCCTTGCGTTTCAGAAACGCGGAAAACTTGCTCATACCAGGTTCCTCCGGTAATATTGATAGGTGTCAAGACACCTGCATATGCAGTATAACACAGCGTGACCGTTTGTCAATCATAATTTATCTTTTGACAGAGAGGACGCAGATATGCAAATTGGAGTTTATCGGGGTGTCAGATTTTGCAGAGAACTATAATAGAATGTCATTGCGAGCCAGTGACCGACGTCATCTGGCGTGGCAATCCGCATCCCCCGGCGGCGGAGTAAAAACCCGCAAAATGTTGAGATAGAACGAATTCGCCCAGGATTACGCAAAGAATTCGTTTGTACTGCAAGAGAACGGATTGCCACACCAGTCTGCGGACTGGTTCGCAATGACACTATCTTACTGTGCTCGATAAACTGGAATTTGCAATCAATCCACCCAATAAAAATCCTCCCCGGAAGTCCGGGGAGGGATTGGGATCAAATCAGTCGCTTCTTCTTCCGAAGAGGATCAGCAGCCGGATCAGCTGGGCCAGGCTGGTGAGGAGGGCGGCCACATAGGTCATGGCAGCGGCGGAGAGGACTTTCTTCGCGCCGGCATATTCCTCCTGAGTCAGCATACCGCGTTCATCGATGGTTTTCAGCGCTCTTCTGGAGGCGTCGAACTCCACCGGAAGGGTGATCAGCTGGAACAGGGTCACCAGGCTGAACAGCGCGATGCCCACCAGCACCAGGGTCTGGAAGTTCAGCAGCAGCCCGATCAGCAGAATCGGGAAGGACAGGGTGGAGCCGATGTTGGTCACGGGGATGATGGCGTTTCTCAGCTTGATCGGCGCGTAGCCCACGGCGTACTGCACCGCGTGGCCGCACTCATGGGCTGCGACGCCCACCGCCGCGATGGTCTGGGCGTTGTAGACGCTGTCCGAAAGGCGGATGACCTTTTCGGTGGGGGAGTAGTGGTCGGTGAGATCCCCGGAAATGTGTTCGATCCGGATGTCATTGATCCCGTTCAAAGCCAGGATCCGCCTTGCCGTCTCAGCACCGGTGAGACCGCTGACGCACCGCTCCTGAGAGTACCGGCTGAAGGCGCTTTTCACCCGGAACTGGGCGATCAGTGAGATGATCAGCGCCGGCACCACAAGGATCAGATAGGTATAGTCAATGCCGTAATAACCGTACATGGAAAAACCTCCTTCATGGATGTTCTGACGTTATTATACCCGGGTTTGTTTCCTGCGTCAACAAATATTGATTTGGGTTGTTTTTTCTGTCACAACGTGTTAAAATATATATTATCCGAAAATCAGAACAGGGGGTGTCCATCCATGGAGAATATCGATTACGAGGCCATCCATGAGGAACTGTTCATCATGCTGGATCAGCACATGATCAAGGAGCTCCGGCTCACCCTTGCGGAAATGAACGAATACGACATCTCCGAATTCCTCGGTGAGCTGTGGGAAGAGGATCAGACCCGGATGGGCATGGTCTACCGGCTGCTGCCGAAGGAGATCGCCGCCGACGTGTTCGCGAATCTGGAGGTCGAGGAGCAGGAGACCATCATCAACTCCGTCACCGACACCGAGCTTGCCGCCATCGTGGAGGAGCTGCAGGTGGACGACGCCGTCGATATGATGGAGGAGCTGCCGGCCAACGTGGTCAAGCGCGTCATGCGCAGCGCCAACCCCAGCACCCGCGCCCTGATCAACCAGTATTTGAAATACCCGGAGAACTCCGCCGGCAGCATCATGACCGCCGAGTTCATCGACCTGAAAAAATACATGAACGTCCGCGAATCCCTCGCCCGGATCCGAAAGATCGGCGAGGATCGCGAGACCATCTACGTCTGCTACGTCACCTCCGCCAAGAGACGGCTGGAGGGCGTGGTCACGGTCAAGGATCTGCTGCTGGCCGACGATGAGACCATCATCGAGGACATCATGGACACCAACGTGATCTTCGCCAAGACCACCGACGACCAGGAGGAGGTCACGGAGCAGTTCAGCAACTACGACCTGATCGCGATTCCGGTTGTAGATAAGGAAGGCTGCCTCGTCGGCATCGTCACCGTCGACGACGTCATCGACGTCATGGAGCAGGAGGCCACCGAGGACATCGAAAAGATGGCCGGTATCACGCCTTCCGTGAAGCCCTACTCCAGAACCTCGGTCTTCGACATCTGGAAAAACCGCATCCCGTGGCTGATGTTCCTGATGCTCTCCGCCACCTTTACCGGCATGGTCATGACCCACTTCGAGGACGCGCTGGCGGCCCAGGTGGTGCTGGCGGCCTTCATTCCCATGCTCATGGGCACCGGCGGCAACTCCGGCAGTCAGGCCTCCACCGCCGTAATCCGAAGCCTGAGCCTGGGCGACATCGAGCCCTCGGACGTGCTGGAGGTCATCTGGAAAGAGATCCGCGTGGCAGTCCTCTGCGGCATCTCGCTGGCGTGTATCAACTTTGTGAAGATGCTGGTGGTGGATAAGATCCTGCTGCACAACTCTGACGTCACCATCATCGTGGCCGCCACGGTCAGTCTCACCATCGTGTTCGTGGTTATGTTCGCCAAGGCCGTGGGCAGCACGCTCCCGATCATCGCGGAGAAGATCGGCGTCGACCCGGCGGTCATGGCAAGCCCCCTGATCAGCACCATCACCGATACGGTATCTTTGATCATTTACTTTAACATCGCCAGAGTGTTCCTGCATTTTTGAAATTCACAAATCAAGCCGCAGAGTGATCCCGAAAAGGACTGCTCTGCGGCTTTTTGTATATTGGGTGTTTGTCGCTCGTTCCTTGTAGGGCGGGGACCTGTGCCCCGCCGC
>CADCQK010000012.1 GCA_902803575.1 Oscillospiraceae bacterium | reverse complement strand
CCGAATTTGACTGTGATGGTGTTCATAGGGTACCACTCTCCTCGAGAAATGTATGGGCAACCGAAGCGTGGAGCGCCGCCGCGTGAAAGACGGCCTTCGCGTCCGGTAAGAAAGCAGGGTTGTGCAGCGGGAGCTCGCAGCCCGCGCCGACGTGGTAGTATGCCCCCGGGCAGGAGGCGAGGAAGTAGCCGAAGTCCTCGGTCTTCATGGTGGGGGTCTCCAGCACGAACACGGATGCGTCACCGAAGACCGCCCGCGCCGTCCGCTCCACGAATGCGCTGGCGTTGTCGTGGTTCACCACGCCGGGATAGCTCTCGCGGAGGATCACATCCGCTTTGGCGTCGGTCTCGATGGCCACGCGGCGGATGGTGTCCTTCAAAAGCCCCCGCATGGCGGTGCGGGTGTCGCTGCCCAAAGTGCGGACGATGCCCTGGAGCTCCGCCCGGTCGCAGACGATGTTCCCCGCGGTGCCGGCATGGAAGGATCCAACGCTCACCACGCTGCGCTCGTCGGGAAAATGCTCCGGCAGCGCCAGCAGTTCCGGCACCAGTCGCGCCGCGGCGGCCAGGGCGTCGATGCCCTTCTCCCGCTCGGCGCCGTGGCAGCCCTTGCCGTGGAGCACGATGTTGAACACATCGCTGGATGCATAAAATTTACCATATTTTACACCGATTTGTCCAGCCTCTAATTCCGGAGTCACATGTGCGCCGAAGACCGCGCTCACACCGGCCATGCAGCCGGCGGCGATCATTCGCTGGGCGCCGCCTTCCCCTTCCTCGTCCGGCTGGAAGAAGAACTTCACCGTGCCGGGAAGGTTCTCCCGCTGCTGACTCAAGAGCATCGCAGCGCCGAGCGCAGCCGCCATGTGGACGTCGTGGCCGCAGGCGTGCATGACCCCGGGGTTCTGGGAGGCGAAGGGTGCGCCGGTCTGCTCCAGGATCGGCAGCGCGTCCATGTCCGCCCGGATCGCCACCGTGGGGCCGGGTCTGCCGCCCTTCAGGGTGCCCACCACGGCGGTGGGCAGAGGCCGCGTGACCTCCAGTCCGCATTCCTGCAGGACGGATTCGATCCGCGCGGCGGTCTGAAACTCCTGGTTACCCAGCTCCGGCCTTCTGTGAAACGCCTCACGCAGCTCGGAGAGTGTGTCCCCGAGCTGCGCTGCTTTTGTCAGATAGTCGATCATAATGTCCTCAATGCCGCTTCGAGGGCGGTTTTCTGGTTGGTGTTCTCGTCTTTTTCCTTGATGATCTTGGCGGGGCAGCCGGCAACCACCATGTTATCCGGCACGTCCTCGATGACCACCGCGCCGGCGGCGACCACGGCGTTTTTGCCGATGTGGACGCCCTCGATCACCACGGCATTGGCGCCGATGAGCACGTTGTCCTCCACGATCACAGGGGTGGCGGAGGCGGGCTCGATGACGCCTGCCAGCACCGCGCCTGCGCCGATGTGGCAGTTCTTGCCCACGGTGGCGCGGCCGCCCAGAACAGCGCCCATGTCGATCATGGTGCCCTCACCGATGACGGCGCCGATGTTGATCACTGCGCCCATCATGATGACGGCGTTTTTGCCGATGGTCACCTGATCCCGGATCAGGGCGCCGGGCTCGATGCGGGCGGGGATCTCCTTCATGTCCAGAAGCGGCACCGCGCTGTTCCGGCGGTCGTTTTCGATGACCACATCCGCGATCTTCTCCTGATTGGCCTCCAGGATGGGCTGCAGCTCGCTCCAGTCACCGAAGACGATCTTGTCACCGGCGCCGAAGACCTGAGCAGAGCCGAAGTCGATGGGGGCCTTCTCCTTCACGTAGAGCTTCACGGGCGTTTTTTTCTCCGCCGAGGCGATGAATTGGATGATCTCCTGTGCGTTCATGGACATGGTATTTCTCCTTTCATCAGTCGTTGACGATGGCCCGCATGTCGTAGAGACCGGGCTCGAGGGTGATCAGGGTCTGTGCCGCCACCAGAGCGCCCTGGGCGAAGAGGCTGCGGTTTTCCGCCTCATGCTTCAGGGTGATGGTCTCCTTGCCGTTGGAGATGACGATCTCGTGGGTGCCGGTCTCGGAGCCGTAGCGCAGGGCGTGGATGCCGATCTCGTCGGGCTCTCTCTTGGCGTGGCCGCTGCGGCCGACGACGAACTTCATCTCGCCTCTGGCCTCGCAGATCCTTCTGGCCAGCAGCAGCGCGGTGCCGCTGGGGGCGTCCAGCTTCTGGTTGTGGTGGCGCTCGATGATCTCAATGTCCGCGTCCGGGAACATGGCGGCTGCACGCTTGGCCAGATCCGCCAGCACCGCGACGCCCACAGACATGTTGCCGGACAGGAAGATCGGGATCTCCTTGGAGGCGGCGCGGATCTGGCTCAGCTCCTCCTCCGACTGGCCCGTGGTGCCGATGACCACCGGGATGTGGCGCATGACGCAGTAGCCCAGCAGGCTCCCGGTCTCAGAGTGGTTGGAGAAGTCGATGACCACGTCGGCGTCGCCGGTGAACTCCTCCAGAATGCCGAATGTCTGGTTGTCGTCGTCGTGGAAATAGCTGCGGCTGATGCGGGCGGCGATGCCCACGCCCTGGGCCTCCGCACACTCGGTGAGCATCCGGCCCATGCGGCCGTTGGCGCCGTTGATAATAATATTCATGCCAAATCCTCCATCTTGATAGAGTTGAGAGTGGAGAGTGAAGAGTGAAGTTTTCTGATCTTCACTCTCAACTCTTCACTCTTCACTCTGACAAATGTTTTGATTTTGATCAGATCAGGTCCTGCTCCTTCATGCAGGCCTCCAGCTTCGCCCAGGCGCCCTCGCTCATGGGGGTCAGCGGCAGACGGAGGTAGTTCTCGCACCAGCCCATGGCGGCCATGCCGGCCTTGACGGGGATGGGGTTGACCTCGCAGAACAGGGCGTTGATCAGCGGCAGCAGCTCCAGCTGCAGCTCGCGGGCGCCCTCCACGTCACCGTTGAACCAGCGGTCACAGATCTTCACGGTCTTGGCCGGTGCCACGTTGGACAGAACGGAGATGACGCCGATGCCGCCCAGGGACATGATGGGCACGATCTGGTCGTCGTTGCCAGAGTAGATGTCCATGGCGCCGTTTAAGAGCTGCGCAGTCTTGGCGATCTTGGAGATGTCGCCGTTGGCCTCCTTGATGGCGGCGATGCGGGGGTGCTTCGCCAGCTCCACATAGGTCTCGGG
>CADCQK010000011.1 GCA_902803575.1 Oscillospiraceae bacterium | reverse complement strand
GACATCGCCCGCAACCTTGAGCATATCGGGGACATCGGCGAGGGCATCAATATCACCCGCGCCTACACAAACCCCATCAGCGGCACCCAGTCCATCGCCTTCTGCAACCGTATCCGCCTGCTTGACGAGAAGGGGAACCTGCGCGACGGCCTGCTGCTGCGCGTGGTGCCCATCTCGGAGCTTGTCGGGAAGTGGGCCTTTCCCAGCGAGGAATACGCAAGCGCGGAGCTGTCCCTGATTGACAGCGCCGGCAGCTACATCATCAAGGGCCGCTCCTTCAAGAATGCTGACTTCATGGAATTTTACCGCTCCTATAACGAGACGGACGACACCCGCCTCGAACAGCTGCGCAAAACCCTCGTCGGCAGCGCGGGGAGCTTCCAGATGCTCGACTCCAAAGGCGAAAGCTGCCTCATTGCCCATGCGCCGGTAGCCGCCACCGGGGACTGGACGATCCTGAGCATGGTGCGCATGGCCGATCTCGACCGCGGCACCGTGGACTGGGTGCTGCTGGGCGCCATGGCGGCGGGACTGGTGCTGCTTCTGCTGGTGGACCTGCTGTACATGACGAGCCTCAACCGCCGTCTGCGTGCCGCCGCCCGTGAGGCCGAGAGCGCGAACCGCGCCAAGACCGACTTTCTGTCCACCATGTCCCACGATATCCGCACGCCGATGAACGCCATCACAGGCCTTGCCGCCATCGCGGAAAAGAATGTGGAGGCCCCCCGGAGTACGCAGGAGAACCTGCACAAGATCCGCCTTGCGGGCAGCCATCTGCTCACGCTCATCAACGATATCCTGGATATCTCCAAGGTGGAGAGCGGGCAGCTCACCCTCAGCCCCGTGCGCTTTTCCATCGTGGAGACGGCGGAGAACCTGGTCAACATCTCCCAGCCCATGGTGAAGGAAAAAAACATCGACTTCGGCTTTCACATCAACTGTGTCACGCATGAGGAGCTCTATGCCGACCAGCTGCGATTGAACCAGATCTTCATCAACATCCTCTCCAACGCCATCAAGTACACCGAGCCGAACGGCCGCGTGAGCGTGGATCTGTTCGAACAGGAGAGCAGCAAGCCCGGCTGCGTGCGGCTTCTCTACCGGGTGTCCGACACCGGCATCGGCATGAGCGAGGAATTCATGAAACGCATGTACCAGCCCTTCTCCCGCCAGACCGACAGCCGCGTCAACTCCGTCCAGGGCACGGGCCTCGGCCTTGCCATCACGCGGCAGATGGTGGAGCTGATGGACGGCAGCATCGAATGCGTCAGCCGCGAGGGCGAGGGCACCACCTTTACGGTGCTCATCGACATCCCCTACGCAGACCGCCCGGCGGGCGAGCTGCGGCTTGACAATGTGGAGCTGCTGCTGGTGGACGACGACCGGGTCCTGCTGGAGACGGCGAAGGATACGCTCTCTTCCCTCGGCGCCGCGGCGGAGACCGTGTCCGACGGCGAAGAGGCTGTAAAGCTTGCGTCAAAACGCCATCAGGACGGGCGCGACTACGACGTGGTGATCGTGGACTGGAAGATGCCGGGCATGGACGGAGTCGAGGTGGTGCGCCGGATGCGCGAGGTCACCGGGGACGAGGTGCCCATCCTGCTGGTGTCGGCCTACGACTGGTCGGATATCGAAGAGGCGGCCCACAGGGCGGGGGCCAACGGCTTCATCAGCAAGCCTCTGTTCCGCTCCACGCTCTATGAGAAGATCAGCGAGCTTTTGGGCCGCCAGACAAAGGAGCTGCAGGAGGAGAGCAACGCCGACCTTGCCGACATGCGCATCCTGGTGGCCGAGGACAACGACATCAACTGGGAGGTCGTGTCCATGCTCCTGCAGATGAACGGCATCACCTGCACCCGCGCCCGCAACGGGGCCGAGGCGGTGGACATCATGCGCGGCACCGGCAGGGATGACTTCGACATGATCTTCATGGACATCCAGATGCCTGTCATGAACGGTCTGGAGGCTACAAAGACCATCCGTGCCCTGGACGATAAAAAGGCGGCGTCCATCCCCATCATCGCCATGACGGCGGACGCCTTTTCCGAAAATGTGGCGGAGTGCTTTGCCGTCGGCATGAACGGCCATGTGGCAAAGCCCATTGATATCAAACACGTTCTCAAGGAAATCCGAAAAGTAAAGGAGACAAAGCATGATGAAACACGTTAGAACAACCCTGTGCCTGCTCGCCGTGCTGGCGCTCATAATGACAGCCCTCACCGCCCCGGCCTTTGCCGCGGACTTTATCCCGGCGCTGGACACGAACGCCGGCGCACGCATCCGCGTGGTGGGCACCTACTACAACTTTGAGTCCCTGGAGGCGGAGTTCGACGCCTTCAACCGCTATTATCCCAATGTGGAGCTGAGCTATACCAGGCTCGACGACTACAAAAACATCATCGGCACCGCCCTGACGGGAGACAAGCCGAACATCTTTTTCAGCTATCCCTGGATGGTTGGCAAGGAGCATTACACCGCAGTGTTTGAATCCATGGAGGATCTGAGCGACCCGGCGCTGGACATCGACCTCGGCTGCATCCGCTCGGAGCTCCTGTATAAAGACGCCGAGGGCCGTGTGCCCATGGCGCCGGTCTTCTCCACCACCTACGGCATGCTTGTCAATGAGGCGCTGTTTGAAAAGCTGGGCCTCGAGATCCCCACAAGCTACTCCGGCCTGCTTTCGGCCTGCGAGGCCTTCCGCGCCGCAGGCTGCGACACGCCCGTTCTCGGCTACTATGACACCGGCTCGAGCATGCTCTACTCCCTCGTTTACCCCTATGCCTGCGGCCTTCTGAAGGACAGGCCGGAGGCCGTGGAGGCGGTCAACAGCTTTGCTCCCGGCGCGGGCGAATATTTCCGCCCGGTGCTGGAGCTGACGAAAAACTTCATGGACAGCGGCTGCGTGAACAAG
>CADCQK010000010.1 GCA_902803575.1 Oscillospiraceae bacterium | reverse complement strand
GTGCCCCGCCGCTGCTCCGGCAGTGTGTTTGACGCGGCGGGGCACAGGTCCCCGCCCTACAAGGAGCGAGCGTTAAACTCCAATTTGCGCTTCACATCAGCAGATCTCGCAATCGGTCGATGGCCTTCCGCTCCAGTCTGGAGACCTGTACCTGAGAGATCTTCAGGATCCCGGCGGCCTTCTGCTGGGTCAGACCGCGATAATAGCGCAGGGCCACCACCTTCCGTTCGGTCTCCGGCAGCTTTTCGATGGCCGCCCGAAGGTCGATGTGCTCCAGCATCCGATCGTTGGACTCTCGGTCAGAGAGCATCTGCTCCAGAGAAAAGCCGTGCTCCCCGCTCTCCTGCTGCAGAGATTCCGTGGGGCTCATGGCGCAGTCCGCCATGGCGACGGTCTCCGGGTCGAGGCCGGTCTCCAAGCTGAGCTCCGAGACCGTGGGCTCCCTTCCCAACTGCTGCTCCAGCTTGCTTCTCGCCTGAGCGATTCTGGCGGCCTGCTCCTTCAGAGTGCGGCTCACCTTCACGGCGCCGTCATCCCGAAGAAATCGGCGGATCTCCCCGGCGATCTTCGGCACCGCGTAGGTGGAAAACTCCGTGCCGAACTGCTCGTCGAAGCCGTAGACCGCTTTTAAGAATCCCACACTGCCCAGCTGAAAGAGATCATCCGGCTCTGCGCCCCGGCCGAAGAATCTCCGGGCGATGCTCCAGATGAGGCCGGCGTTTTCCTCGGTGATCCGCTCCAAGGCTTCCCGGTCTCCGGATTTGGCGGAGCGCAGGAGCGCGCGCATCTCGTCTGTCATCCCCGGCCCGTGAGCTTCCGGCGCATGGTGACCGTGGTGCCGCGACCGGGGATGGAACGGACACGGAGCTTGTCCATGAAGCCCTCCATGATGGTAAAGCCCATGCCGCTGCGCTCCTCGCCGCCGGTGGTGTAGAGGGGCGTGCGCGCCCGCTCCACGTCCGGAATGCCCACGCCGCGATCCTTCACCACGATCTCCAGCTCCCGGTTCGGGAGGATCCGCATCCGCAGCTGCACCACGCCGATAGCTTCGGGATAGGCATGGACCACCGCGTTGGTCACCGCCTCGGAGACGGCGGTTTTGATGTCCCCCAGTTCGGTCATGTTGGGATCCAGCTGCGCCGCGAAGGCCGCGGCCGCCGCTCTGGCGAAGCCCTCGTTGACGCTGCGTGCCGGGAACTCCAGCTTGATGTAGTTTTCCGCTTTCATATGCTGCCCACCTCCCTTCGTTCCGGCTCTGGCTGTTCCAGCATCTGGCCTAGGCCTGCAAGCTCCAGAACCCTGCGCGCCTGCTCCGGCGGGGATTGTACCGTAAGTCTGGCGCCGCTGCGGCTGAGGAGCTTTTTCGCCCGCAGGAGCAGCGCCACCCCGGAGCTGTCCATGAAGGTGAGGCCGCTTAAGTCCAGCACGCAGGTTCTCGGCAGATACTCCTGCACCGCCTCCGTCAGCGCGTACATGGCTCCTGCTGCCGCCGCGTGATCCAGCTCACCGCAAAACCGGACGGTCAGCCGCCCGTCGGAGTAAAATGAGAAGGTTTGCATCGAAGTTCCTCCTAAACGTGAAAAACACCGGACACTTTCGTATCCGGTGTTTATTGTATATGCTGTGTTCTGCTGAATTTGTCAAAGTCTGGAGGCTCAGCCGAGATTTTTCAGGCTTTCTTCCAGATTTTCAATCAGGGCTTTTGCCTTTTCCAGACGATCCCGCTCGGCGGCGACCACGTGCTCCGGCGCTCTGGAGACGAAGGCCTCGTTGGAGAGCTTGCGCATCTGGTTGTCGTAGTTCTGCTTCGCCTTCTCCAGCTCCTTGCTGAGTCTGGCGCGCTCCTTGTCCAGATCCACCAGCTCCGCCATGGGCATGAAGAGCTTGGCGTCGTTGGTGACCACGGAGACCATCTTCTCCGCGTCTGCGGGAGCGGCGTCGGCCAGGGTCACGCGGTCGGCGTAGGCCAGCTTGCAGATGTAGCCCTCGCCGGCCTTGAAAGCGTCCTGCTTTTCAGAGACGACGATCAGCTGCGCCTTCTTGCTGGGCGGCACGTTCATCTCGGCCCTGCGGCTGCGGACGGCCTGGATGGCGACCATGACGGTCTCGAAGTCCTGCTCCTCCTTGGGGAAGTTCAGGGCGGGATCGTACTTCGGGTAGGCCTGGGTCATCAGCACCTCGCCCTCGTGGGGCAGGGCCTGCCAGATCTCCTCGGTGATGAAGGGCATGAAGGGATGCAGCAGCTTCAGGATCTCGGTGAGGACATACAGCAGCACCTGCTGGGCGCTCTTGTTGGCGGCCTCGTCGCCGGAGTTCAGTCTCGGCTTCGTGAGCTCAATATACCAGTCGCAGAAGGTATCCCAGATGAAGTCATAGATCTTCGCCGCCGCGATGCCCAGCTCGTACTTGTCCAGGTTTTCGCAGATCTCCTTGGTGATGGTGTTGAGCTTGGAGAGGATCCACTTGTCCTCGATCTCCAGCTTCTCCGGCAGCTCGTTTTTCTCGATGGTGAGGTTCATCATCACGAAGCGGCTGGCGTTCCAGAGCTTGTTGGCGAAGTTGCGCATGGCGCCGCACTTCTCCACATAGAAGCGCATGTCGTTGCCGGGGCTGTTGCCGGTGACCAGATTGAACCGCAGGGCGTCGGCGCCGTAGGTCTCGGCCATCTCCAGCGGGTCGATGCCGTTGCCGAGCGACTTGGACATCTTGCGGCCCTTGTCGTCGCGCACGAGGCCGTGGATGAAGATCTTGCTAAACGGGATCTCCTTCATCTGCTCCATGCCGGAGAAGATCATGCGGGCGACCCAGAAAAAGATGATGTCGTAGCCCGTGGACATGACCGAGGTCGGGTACCAGTAGTTGAGCTCCTCGGTCTCCTTCGGCC
>CADCQK010000009.1 GCA_902803575.1 Oscillospiraceae bacterium | reverse complement strand
GTGCCCCGCCGTTACATGGGCAGCACATTCAACGCGGCGGGGCACAGGTCCCCGCCCTACAAGGAGCGAGCGATAAACTCCCAATTTACCGCTGCGTCTCTCTCACATTCTCAAAAAACGCCGACAGCACCTTGGCGCAGTCATCCTTCAACACCCCGCCGTAGATGGCCGGGTGGTGGCCGTAGCGCTCCTCGAAGAGATTCAAAACGCTGCCGCAGGAGCCGAAGTTGGGTTCCTTGGCGCCGTAGACGATCTTCGGGATCCGTGCGTTCACGATGGCCCCGGCGCACATGGGACAGGGCTCCAGGGTCACATAGATCGTGCAGCCCTCCAGCCGCCAGGTACCGAGATGGTCACATGCCTCCCGGATGGCCTCGAGCTCCGCGTGGGCGTCGGCACGGCGGGTCTCTTCCCTTCGATTTCTGCCAGTGCCGATGACGTTGCCGGCTTCGTCGGTGATGACGCAGCCTACGGGCACCTCCCCCGCCGCCGCGGCCTCCCGGGCCAGATCGAGGGCTTTTTTCATGTAGAATTCCTGTTCCATATCAGAGCTTTTTCTCCAGCAGCACCAGATGGATATCCGGCAGGCCGCAGAAATTGCAGAACGCCACCCCCACCTCTTGAAAGCCCAGCTTTTTGTACAGGGCTCTCGCGGGGGTGTTGATCTCGTTGGTGTCCAGCCGCAGCCAGCTGCAGCCCAGTTTCCGCGCCATTTCGGCGTATTCGCTCACAATGAACTGTGCCACCCCGTGACGCTGAAACTCCGGCAGCACGATCATGGTGTGCAGCACCAGAATCTGCTCCGGCGGCACATCCTCCGACCACCGGCCCTGACCGTATTCGTCTCCCTGGATCTGGTTGATTCTGGCGGTGGCGGCGATTTGGCCGTCCACCTCCGCCACGTAGAGGCAACCTTCCGCGAGGGATTCTTCGGCGTCCTGCGGAATCGGGTAGATTCCCCGGATCCAGCCGGTGTGCCAGAGGCCATGCTCCTCCATGTCGTGGGCGCGGTCGTAGATACCGCAAACCGCGGGCAGGTCGGCTTTGGTCGCGAGTCTCAGGATCATGGGGTTTCCCTCCTTCGATTTACCATGACGGTCAGAACCGCCAGCACCGCCGCCACCACCAGGGCGGCCAGAAAGATGTTGGCGTTGGGGAGAAAGCTCGTCGTGCCGTCGCTGTTGATGATCGTCTCGGCGTTTTTCAGCACCGCCGCGCCGATGAAGGGGCCGATGAGCCCCGGAATGAACACCTGTCCGATGATGCGCACGCCCTGGAACTGGCCGGAGCGGTTTTCCGGGATCAAATCGCGGATCTGTGCGCCGAAGACGCTCATGCCGCAGAGATAGCCGCACATCATCAGGAGCGATCCAACGAACACCGGCGCCGTGGCTCGGAACGCCAGCAGCAAGGCATAGCCCAGTCCCAGCATCAGCAGCACCGGCCAGATGCTGAACCGGAAGCCTTTTCGGTCATACAGCCGTCCATAGAACACCGTCACCGCCGCCGCCAGAAGGATGGCCGGGGCCAGGATCAGGACGTAATTTGTCATGCCGAGGCTCTGCTCGTAGTAGATCAGCAGATAGGGCATGAAAATCTGAATGGAGATGCCGAAGACCGCGAAGAGCCCCAGCACCAGATAGAGTCTGCCGTTGGCCCGCACCGTAGAGGGCCGGAAGCTGTAGAGCAGGGTCTCACCGTAGCTGGCCGTCACCGGTTTGAGATTCGGTGCGTCCTCGATGAGGAAGGTGCCCGCAAGGCCGATCAGGAAGGTGGCAGCGCCGATGATGTAATAGATCACCCGCCAGGAGCCCCAGCGGGTCAGGTCGAAGCTCATGAAGCTGCCGAAGACGACGAGGATGGAGATCAGCGGCATCATGGAGTTCACGCCCTCGATCTTGCCGCGGTTGGTAGCGTCGCCCCGGTCGGTGAGCCAGGCGTTGTAGGCGGCGTCGTTGGCGGTGGAGCCGAAGAAGGTCATGACGCAGTCCATAACGATAACCATGAGGACGCTTTTCAGCCACGCGAAGCTCACGATGGTGAGGCCCCAGATCATGTAGCCCACGGTCATGAAGGCCTTGCGCTTTCCCACCTTGTCTGACACCGCGCCCATGAGGATCGTGGTCAGGGCGGCGGTCACGGCGCTGGCCATGACCATGGCGGAGATCTCGGAGGCGGAGGCGTGGAACATGTGGTAGATGAACACGTTGAAGTACATGTTCTCCACCACCCAGGCCACCTGCCCCATGAGTCCGAAGATCACCATGGCGACCCAGAATTTTCGATTCAGGCCCGATTGCGGCATGATCATGACCCCTTTTTTTCCAGTTTGATGTGGTGTAACCGTAGGGCGGGGACCTGTGCCCCGCCGTTGAATGAACACCAGTACCAGAGCGGCGGGGCACAG
>CADCQK010000008.1 GCA_902803575.1 Oscillospiraceae bacterium | reverse complement strand
TGAGCTTGTAGGTCTCGGCGCCGTAGGCCAGCGAGATGATCTGGTGGCCCAGGCAGATGCCGAAGATGGGTACCCTGCCCCGCATGGCCTTCACGATCTCGGCCACCTCCGGCACGTCCTGGGGATCGCCGGGGCCGTTGGAGAGGAACAGGCCGTCCGGCTGCATGAATTCGATCTCCTCCGGGGTGGTGTTGTAGGGGACGATGGTCACGTTGCAGCCTCTCTGGTTCAGGCTGCGGACGATGTTCAGCTTCATGCCGCAGTCCACCGCCACCACCGTGAATTTGTGGTTGGAGGTGCGGGAGTACCAGCGCTTTTTGCAGCTGACACGGCTCACCTGATCTCGGGGGAGCTCGGTGGTTTTCAGAAGCTCCAGCGCCTCCGCGTCGGGGGTCTCGGCGGAAGTGATCAGGCACTTCATGCTGCCCACGTCCCGGATCTCCCGGGTGATCTTCCGGGTATCCACCCCCGCGATGCCGGGGATGCCGTATTCCTGCATCAGCTCCGAGAGGGTCTTGGTGTAGCGGAAGTTGGAGGGGTTGTCGTTGTATTCCCGCACGATCAGCGCGCTGATGGTGGGATTTTTGGTCTCATAGTCCTCGTCGGTGATGCCGTAGTTGCCGATGATGGGGTAGGTCATCACCACGCCCTGGCCGGTGTAGCTGGGGTCGGAGACGATCTCCTGATAGCCCACCATGGAGGTGTTGAACACGATCTCACAGACGCACCCGGCCTCGGCGCCGAAGCCCGTCCCGTAATACACGCTGCCGTTTTCCAGCACCAGCTTGCGATTTAGTCCTTCCATACGATCTCTCCTCCGCAGATGGTCATTTTTACTCTGCCGGTGACATGGCTCCCGGCGAAGGGGGTGGCGCGGCCCATGGAGGCGAACTGCTCCGGGTCGATGGTCCACTCCTCATTGGGGTCAAAGACGCAGAGATCCGCTCTGGCCCCCTCATAAATGCCGCACTCCAGCCCGAAGCGTTTCGCCGGGGCGGTGGTCATGCGGTCGACCAGCGTTTCCATGGGCACCTTCCCGGTTTTCACCAGTCCGGTGTGCAGCACGGCGAGGGCGGTTTCCAGCCCCACCACGCCCATGAGGGAGCCGGCGAGGCCCTTGGATTTCTCTTCCTTCGTGTGGGGGGCGTGGTCGGTGGCGATCATGTCCACGGTGCCGTCCAGAAGCCCCTCGATCAGCGCGTCCCGGTCGGCCTTTTCCCGGATGGGCGGGTTCATCTTGAATCTGCCGTCCTCCTGCAGATCGTCCTCGGTCAGCAGCAGGTAGTGGGGTGCGGTCTCACAGCTCACATTTGCCCCGGCGGCCTTGGCCTTTCGGATGATCTCCACGCTCTCTTTCGTGGAGACGTGACAGACGTGGTACTTGCAGCCGGTCTCGGCGGCGAGCCTGACGTCCCGCTCCACCTGCTTCCACTCGGATTCAGAGCAGATGCCCTTGTGGCCATGCTCTCTGGCGTATTTGCCGTCGTGGATGTAGCCGCCGCGGAGCAGACTTTCATCTTCGCAGTGGGCCACAATGGTCTTGCCCAGCGCCATGGCGCGCTTCATCGCCATGCGCATCATGTCCTCGGACTGGACGCCCTTGCCGTCGTCGGAGAAGGCGAAGCACTTGGTCGCCATGGACTCCAGATCCGCCAGCGTTTCGCCCTTTTCCCCCACCGTGATGGCGGCGTAGGGCAGCACCCGGATCACGGCGTCCTCCCAGATCCGCTCCAGCTCCAGATTCAGGTGCTCCGGACTGTCCGGCACGGGATTTAAGTTCGGCATGGGGCATACGGTGGTGTAGCCGCCCTTTGCCGCTGCCAGGGTGCCGGTTTTCATGGTTTCTTTAAAAGAAAAACCCGGGTCTCTCAAATGAACGTGAACGTCAATGAGACCGGGCAGCAACAGACAATGATGAAATTCAAAAACAGGAACCCCCTGCACCGCGGAATTGGGAGGGAGAATACGAAATACGACGCCGTCGGAAATCAGCACGTCGGCGGGGACAAAAGCGCCCTCTTGGTAGACGCTGCAGCCCTTCAGATGCATCTTCAAACCGCTCACAACCTTTCCTCTGCAAGTTTGATCCTGCATATTTTAACAAAGAAAACCGGAGCCTGTCAATGCCGATCGGCATTTTTGGGGCTTTGTCCAACGATTTGGAAAATTTCACCCGATTCGCGGCAATTTTCCACAAGATGTGCCCGGAGGCTGCTCCGGTGAGAACCAACCAACTGCACAAGCGGCGCAAGGAAAAATTGTGCAGTTTTTTATCCCCCCTCGGGGGCTTGTGCAGAGACCGCCATATGATATATAATGTAAAAACCAATTTTATGCCCGGAACGGAAATGAAGTTATGAATAAAATGGAAAAGGCGCTGCACGAGCTCAGCGAAATGGACGATCTCGCGGCGCAGGAATCTCCGATCCACAATCTGCACCCGCTGGCCAAGCTGCTGGCCACGGTGGCATACATCGTGACGGTGGTCTCCTTCGACAAATATGACCTCACGGGGCTCATCATCTTTGTGCTCTTCCCGATTTTGCTGTTTCAGCTCAGCGGGATCCCGGTGCGCACCTGCTTTTATAAGCTTCGGATCGTGCTGCCGCTGGTGATGGCGGTGGGCCTGTTCAATCCTTTCTTCGATCGTGCGCCGCTGTTCATGCTCGGGAACGTGGCGGTATCCGGCGGTGTGGTCTCCATGATTACCCTGATGCTGAAGGGCGTGTTCTGCCTCATGGCGGCCTTTCTCCTGATGGCTACCACGGGCATCGACAAGCTCTGCGCAGCCCTCAGAATGCTGCATCTGCCGCCGATGCTGGTGACTTTGATGCTTTTGACCTACCGCTACGTGGGGGTCATGACCGAGGAACTGGCGGTGATGACCGACGCCTATCATCTGCGGGCGCCGGGGCAGAAGGGCATCCAGTTTTCTGCCTGGGGCTCCTTCCTGGGCCAGCTGCTGCTGCGGAGCATGGACAGAGCGGAGGAGCTCTATTCCAGCATGCAGCTCAGAGGCTACCACGGGCACTTTCATTACGTGAAAATTAACCGCATCCGCCCGGCGGACGTGCTGTATGTGGTGGCCTGTGTTGCAGTCTTCGTGCTGCTGCGGATTGTTCCTGTGACCCAGCTCATGGGCAATCAGTTTGTGGGGTAAGTGAAATGATCGAATTCAAGCATGTATCCTTTGCATATGAAAAGAACGCGCCTGTTCTGAAAGACCTCTCCTTCCATGTGAAAAAGGGGGAGACCGTGGGCCTCATCGGGGCCAACGGCGCGGGCAAATCCACGGTGATGAAGCTGCTGCTGGGCCTGCTCTCCGGCGAGGGCGATGTGCTGGTGGACGGAACCAGAGTGGAGAAGAACACCCTGGGCCAGATCCGCAAGAAGCTGGGCTTCGTGCTGCAGAACTCCGACAACCAGATGTTCATGCCCACGGTCTACGAGGACATGATCTTCGGGCCCTTAAACTACATGCTCTCCAGAGAAGAGGCGGAGAAACGGGCGGATGCGGCATTGGAGCAGCTGGGGATCACGGACTTAAAGCACCGCCACAACCACAAGCTCTCCGGCGGCGAAAAGCGCATGGCGGCCATCGCCACGATCCTGGCCATGGAGCCGGACGCGATCCTGATGGACGAGCCCACGGCGGCCCTGGATCCCTATAATCGAAGAGTGGTCATCAACACCATCAACAGCCTGCCGCAGACGAAGCTGATCACCTCCCATGATCTGGACATGATCCTGGACACCTGTGAGCGGGTGATCCTCCTGGACCGCGGCGAGATCGTGGCTGACGGCCTCGCGAAGGACATCCTCACCGACAAAGCGCTGCTGGAGGCGCACCGGATGGAGCTGCCCTTCTGCTTCGCGGGGAGAGCATAAATTTCCCCTTGCATTTTTCGCAATCTGTGGTGTATAATGCGCGGCGGAAAGTGAATCCGATAATCAGAAATAAGTCCGCAGGGCGTAGTCTGTATTGACAGGCTTCGCTTTGCGGATTTTTGATTAGGAGGATTTTAAAAACATGCCAAAGACAAAAGGACAGGGGATCATTTACGGCATCCTGATGAGCTACGCCATGGCCATCGGCATGGAGGTCTACAACATCGCCGTCAAGATGGGCTTCCCGCTGCAGGTGGGCGGCTTTTCCACCATGACCAACGCGGTGTTCCCGGCGGCGCTGGTGGAGGCAAGCTACATGGGGCTTTTCGTGTTCCTGTTTTCCAATCTCTGGGGCAACCGCTTCGGCGCGGCATTTGCAGCGAAGCACACGGACCCGGAGCGGGACAACCCCTATTTCTGCATCCTCATGCGGCAGGCGGGCACCGTGGCGGTGATGTGCCCCACCATGAGCCTGGTGGCTTCGATTTTGTTCAACGTCATTCTGGCGAAGCAGCCGGTGACCCAGCTTCCCGCCATCTGGGTGGGGACGGTTCTGAAAAACTTCCCCATGGCCTTCTTCTGGAACATGTTCGCCGCCGCGCCCTTCTGCCGGTGGGTTTTCCCCAAGCTGTTCCCGGAAAAATCTCCCGGGGTTTCCCCGAAAAAACTCCCTAGGCTTTTCCCGGAAAAATAAAGTTGCATTCTTGCGCGTGATGTGATACAATTCATCACGCGCATTTTTGCGCCTACAACTGAAATAGGTGTCTCTTGCCAACCACCTGAAAAAAACAAGGAGTCTTATCCCATGAAAAAACTGATTTCCGAATTCCGCAGTATGCTGCAGACCGTTCCGCCGCTGCTGGTTTCCCTGATGATCCTCTCCGTTGTGGGGATGAATCTTCTGGCAAACAAGAGCATCAACACCGGCGTGGACTGGCTGGCTTTGGACTGCGGGATTTTGTTTTCCTGGCTGACCTTCCTGACCATGGACGTGCTGACCCAGAACTACGGCCCCCGCGCCGCCACCATGCTGAGCTTTGTGGCCCTGGGCATGAATCTGCTGATGGCGCTGATCTTCTTCCTCGCCAGCCGCATTTCCGGCGTATGGGGCGAGAGCTTCGTGGAGGGCAGCGAGACGGTCATCAACATCGCTCTGGACCACACCTTCGGCGGCACCTGGTTCATCATCCTGGGCAGCTCCATCGCCTTCATTGCCTCCGCAGTCCTGAATAACTTTCTGAACGCCTGGATCGGCAAGCTGCTGCAGAAAAATTCCGGCTTCGGCGTTTTTGCCGCGAGAGCCTACGTCTCCACCTTCGTCGCCCAGTTCGCGGACAACCTGATTTTCGCCCTTCTGGTGAGCAAGCTGTTCTTCGGCTGGACGCTGCTGCAGTGCCTCACCTGCGCCCTCACCGGCGCCTGCATGGAGCTGCTGTTCGAGGTGGTCTTCTCCCCGGCGGGCTACCGGATCTCCAGAAGACTCCGGCTCCAGCCCCAGGCAGCCTGATATGAACGTACTCATCACCGGAACCGCCAGCGGCATCGGCAAAGCCACGGCGGAGAAGTTCCTCGAATCGGGCCACACCGTCTATGGCGTGGATCTCGCAGAGCCGACCATCGCCCATCCGCATTATCACCATCTGGTCTGGGACATCCGCACTCCGGAGCCGCCGGCGCTGCCCCAGCCGGAGATCCTCATCAACTGCGCCGGCACCATCGAGGAGCAGGACGCCATCGACGTGAACCTGACGGCCACCATCCGGTTCACCGAGCAGTTTATCCAAAGCGAGGGGCTGCGGTCGGTGCTGTTCATCGCCTCGGCCTCCGCCAGAAACGGCGCGGAGTTTCCCTGGTATGTGGCCAGCAAGGCCGGGCTGGTGGGGTACATGAAAAACCTCGCCCTGAAGCTCGCCAGGCGGGGCGCCACCTGCAACAGTATCTCGCCCGGCGGCGTCGTCACACCGATGAACCGGCATATTTTAGAAAGCCCTGCCCTTTACGAAGCCGTGAAGGCGGAGACCCTGCTGGGCAAATGGGCGGAGCCGGAGGAAATCGCAGATCTGGCCTTTTTCCTCACGGTCACCAACCGCTCCATCACCGGCGAGGACATCCTCATCGACAACGGCGAAATGCTGAAGTCCAACTTCATCTGGTGACATGAACATTGAAACGGTCGAATTGAAAAGAGAAGATCTGCCCCGGCTGACCTTCTGGGTGAACCGGGGTTATGGCGCGGTCACCGGCCACGATCTGCCGCGGGAGAACCCGGAGCCGTGGTTCGATGCAGCCGCGCAGCGCAGCGACCGGCTGGACTGCATGGTGTATCTCTACTACACCCAGGTGGGCCTCGCGGGCCTCACGGAGATTCACCGGGAGACCGGCACCGCGCGGCTCTACCTGCTGCTTGGAGAGACCGGCTACAACAGCCTCCGCACCGGCACCTACGCCGCTTTGCAGATGCTGGACCGGGCCTTCGGAGATTTGGGACTGCAATCCGTGGAGACCACCGTCACCACCGAGGATCCCGATCTTCAAAGTATGTTCCCCAAGCTGGGATTTCAAGAGACCGAAACCGGCCTCGTTATCACCAAAGCGGAATTTCAAAAACACAGATTTTTATTCTGAGAGAACCGGGAAACCGGTTTTCTTTTTTGCACTATTGATTAACCATAATAAAATTATGTTAAATTAAATAGGATTCCAAATTATAGTTTATCGGGATGTGATTCCACGTTTAAAGGCTTCCCCTTGAGGGGAAGCTGTCGAGCGAAGCGAGACTGATGAGGTGGCCAGGTTTCGGCAGCAGCACAAGATTTCCACCTCATCCGTCGCCTTTCCCGCCGTGCCACCTTCCCCTCAAGGGGAAGGCTTTCGCTCTCATCAACTGCCCGGTAAACTCCAATTAATGTATAAAAAACACGCCGCAGCGTTTCCACTGCAGCGTGTCATTCTTATGATGTTTCTCAGCCTTTGACCGTTCCGTCGGGGTTGAAGACGGGGAGCTTCTCGAGGAAGATGATGTCGTCTCTTTCGGCGGCCTTGCCCTCGGCCAGAACGCACATCTTGCCGACGACCTCGCACTCCGCCTTGGCGCAGAGCTCTTCCATGGCGTGGAGGCTCTCACCGGTGGAGATCACGTCGTCCACGATGATGACGCGCTTGCCCTTGAGCATCTTCGCGTCCTCCATATCCAGCACCAGGGTCTGCATGCCCATGGTGGTGATGCTCTGGACGTTCACGCTGAAAATGCCCTGCATATAGGCCTTTGCCTGCTTGCGGGCGAGGAAGTATTTCTCCGCGCCGCTCTGCCGTGCCATTTCGTACAGCAGGGGAATGGACTTCGCTTCGGGTGCGATGATGTAGTCATATTCGGGTGCCAGCTTCAGGAGCTCCGCCGCGCAGTGCACAGTCAGCTCCACATCGCCGAACATGACGAACGCGCCGATGTACAGGTCGTCGTTGACCTTGCACAGAGGCAGCTCGCGTTTCAATCCGGCGATATCTATTTCATAGGTCATGGGGTTGATTCCTCCTTATAAACATTGATGACCAGCGTCTATTATACATGAATCCGCTGAAAATGCAAGAGGAAGCGGAAAGTTTACATAATTTTAACCTTCGATGGCATCCAGCGCCTGCTTGAGATCCGCGATCAGATCCGCCTTGTTCTCCAGACCGCAGGAGATCCGCACCAGCCCGGCCGGGACCCCGGCGGCGATCAGCTGCTCGTCGGTCATCTGCCGGTGGGTGGAGGTGGCGGGATTCAGGCAGCAGGTGCGGGCGTCGGCCACATGGGTCTCGATGGCCGCCAGCTTCAGCTGCTTCATGAAGGCCTCCGCCGCTTTTCTGCCGCCCTTGAGCTCAAAGCTCACCACGCCGCAGGAGCCGTGGGGCAGATACTTCTGGGCTCTCTGGTAATAGGGATCGTCCGGCAGGCCGCAGTAGCCGACCTTGGCCACCTTCGGGTGGTCGTGGAGGAACTCCGCCACGGCCTGGCCGTTTTCACAGTGGCGGGCCATGCGGACGTGGAGGCTCTCCAGACCGAGATTCAGATAAAAGGCGTTCTGGGCGCTCTGGGTGCTGCCAAGGTCGCGCATGAGCTGGCTGGTGCACTTGGTGATGAAGGCGCCCTCCTTGCCGAACTTTTCGGCGTAGACGATGCCGTGGTAGCTCTCGTCGGGGGTGCAGAGACCGGGGAACTTCTCTTTGTGCGCCATCCAGTCGAAATTGCCGCTGTCCACGATGGCACCGCCCACGGTGACGCCGTGGCCGTCGATGTACTTGGTGGTGGAGTGGGTCACGATGTCGGCGCCCCATTCGAAGGGACGGCAGTTTACCGGGGTGGCGAAGGTGTTGTCCACGATCAGCGGCACGCCGTGGGCGTGGGCGCATTTTGCGAAAAGCTCGATGTCCAGAACGGTGAGGGCGGGGTTCGCGATGGTCTCACCGAAGACGGCTTTGGTGTTTTCCCGGAAGGCGGCGTTCAGCTCCTCCTCGGTGCAGTCGGGGGAGACGAAGGTGGCCTCCACGCCCATCTTTTTCATGGTGGTGAGGATCAGGTTGAAGGTGCCGCCGTAGATGCTGCTGGAGGCCACGATGTGGTCGCCGCAGCTGCAGATATTGAACAGGGCGAAGAAGTTGGCCGCCTGGCCGGAGCTGGTCAGCATGGCCGCGGTGCCGCCCTCCAGCTCGCAGATCTTCTTTGCCACCATGTCGCAGGTGGGGTTCTGGAGCCGGCTGTAGAAATAGCCGCTGGCCTCCAGATCAAAGAGCTTGCCCATGTCTTCGCTGGTGGCGTATTTGAAGGTGGTGGACTGGATGATGGGCATCTGCCGGGGCTCGCCGTTGCCGGGGGTATAGCCGCCCTGGACGCAGATGGTGTCAATGTGGTTTTTGCTCATGTTCATCGCTCCTAATCGGGAAAAAGTCCTTTGTATTATATTACCAAATCAACATGCCGTCAACCATTCCGTTTTGGACTGGACAGGGCGGGAGCGCTGTGATAGAATACCATCACATTTTCTTTCGATTCGGAGTTTTTATCCCATGAAGCAGCATAGATATTTCGGAGACAAACCCTTTTACCGGAGGGTCTTCGCGGTGATGATCCCGGTGTTGATCCAGCAGGTGATCACGAACTTCGTGAGCCTTCTGGATAACCTGATGGTGGGTCAGATCGGCACCGAGCCCATGAGCGGCGTGGCCATCGTGAACCAGCTGTTCTTTGTCTTCGCCCTGAGCATCTTCGGCGGCATGGCGGGGCCCGGCATCTTCACTGCCCAGTACTACGGCAGCGAGGACGATGAGGGCGTGGCCCACACCTTCCGCGTCAAGTGGTGGGTGGGCGTCATTGCTGCGGCGATCTTCGCGGTGATCTTCCTTTTGAAAGGCACGCCGCTGATCCAGCTGTTCCTCCACGAGGGCGAGGCGGGGCTGGACTTAAACGCTACCCTCCATTACGGCCAGCAGTATCTCCATGTGATCCTGCTGCAGATGCTGCCTTTCGTGGTGGTGCAGGTCTACGCCAGTACCCTGAGAGAGACCGGCGAGACCGTGGTGCCCATGACGGCGGGCCTCATCGCTGTGGGCGTGAATCTGGTGTTCAACTATATCCTGATCTTCGGCAAGCTGGGCGCGCCGGTGCTGGGTGTCCGGGGTGCCGCCATCGCCACCGTTCTGGCCCGCGTCACCGAGTGCGCCATCGTGGTCATCTGGACCCACCGGCACACCGAGAAGTGCCGCTTTATCGTGGGAGTCTATCGCTCCCTCCGGGTCCCGGCGGATCTGGTGGGAAGGATCGTGAAAATGGGCTTCCCGCTGCTGGTCAACGAGCTGTTGTGGTCCATGGGCATGACCATGCTGAACCAGTGCTATTCCCTCAGAGGGCTGGAGGTCATCTCCGCGCTGAACATTTCTTCTACGATTTCGAACCTCTTCTTCTGCGCCTTCTTCTCCATGGGCACCACGGTGTCCATCATGATCGGGCAGCTGTTGGGCGCCGGCAAGACGGAGCAGGCCATCCGGGAGGATCGCTGGCTCATCACCTTCTCGGTGCTGCTGTGTACCGGCGTGGGGGTGGTCATGGCGGTCATCGCGCCGCTGGTGCCGGAGCTCTACAACACTTCCGCGCCTGTAAAGAGTCTGGCGGCGGAGTTCCTTCTGGTCTGCGCGGCGATGATGCCCTTCAACGCCTTCACCAACGCCTGCTATTTCACCCTCCGCTCCGGCGGAAAGACCCTGATCACCTTCCTGTTTGACAGCGCCTTCGTCTGGGGCGTCTGCGTGCCCACGGCCTTCATCCTCTCCCGCTACACCGCCATGCCGATCCTGACCATGTACATCCTGGTGCAGTGTCTGGAGTTCATCAAGTGCGTGGTGGGCTGGCTTCTGGTGCGAAGCCGCCGCTGGGTCAACAATCTGGTGGCTGCATAAAAACCGCGCTGCGACGGATTGCCGCAGCGCGATTTTTGTGCTTTGTTTAATAATAGGATCCGCCGTAGAGGCTGTCTTCCAGTCGGGTGATCAGGTCGATGTTGGCCCGCTCGATGCCGGAGAGCATGTCGCTGGTGAAGGCGCTGGCGGGAATGGCGCCGTTGTACCAGGGCTGGGCGTCGAAATAGTCGCGCACCTCCGGCTGGGTGAAGAGCCGTCCGTGGCGGGCGAAGATCTCATTTCTCGCCAGGGTCAGCTGCTCCCAGGTGAGCCCCTCCAGATCCGCCTCGGTGAGATACCGGCTGCTGCTGTCCAGAAGGATGAAGCTGCCGTAGGTGGGGATCGGCGCGGGGGAGAGGAAGTCCACATCCGGCGGCTCGGTGGGCTCCGGCGTGGATGTCGGTGCAGGCGTGGCGGTGGGCACCGGTGTTGCCGTGGGCGCCGCGGTCTCAACAGACTCTTCCGCGGGAACCGCCGTCTGCACCGCGAGATCAGCTTCAGCCTTTTTGCCCAGCCTTCCGCTGAAGGCCAGGAACGTCACGATGATCAGTACCGCCAGAATCGCGATCATGGCGATCATCAGCGGCTTGTTGTTCACCGGCGCCTCGGTGGCAGCCTCCGACTCCTGAAAGCCGACGGCCCGTCTGCCGCAGTTGGGACAGACATTTTCTCCCTGAGGGATCCGCGCGCCGCAGTGGCTGCATTTCATAATTGGGAATCACCTCCGCTGGTGCGATGATGAAGGATCAAACATCTCATTTCTAATAAAGACGCAGTAAATCCATACTGCGTCTCTATTTTATCCGATTTTTTTGCAGAATGCAACCGGAAGAACCGGTCACTTTTTGCCGAAATGAAACTCCGGCTCCTCGCCCCGGATCAGCCGCTTGATATTGCTGCGGTGGAACACGATCACCAGCACCATGATGTACAGGCAGAGATAAAAGGCTGGGCTGAGGCCGGGATGCAGCAGCAGATAGAGCCAGGGATAGGCCGCCGCCGCGGTGATGGAGCAGACGGAGACCCGCTTCGACAGAAAGAAGGTCAGGAAAAACAGCACCAGCAGGATCAGGAAAAACCGCCAGTCCAGCAGCAGCGCGATGCAGGCCGAGACACTGACGCCCTTGCCGCCGCGGAAGTTGAAATAGATGGGCCAGCAGTGCCCGGTCAGGGCAGCGGCACAGCCCACCGCCACGCCGGTCTCGCCCAGCAGCCACCAGCCGATCAGGGCGGAGAGGGCGGTTTTCACCATGTCGAAGCCCAGGGTGATCAGCCCCGCCTGGAGCCCGTGGGTCCGCGCCACGTTGGTGGCCCCCGCGTTGCCGGAGCCCTCCTCCCGGACGTCCACGTTGTATTTCTTTTTGATGTAGATGATGGCCGAGCTGACGGAGCCCAGCAGGTAACCAGCCACTACGACCAGCAGATATTTCCAAAACATCGGAGCAGCCTCCAGGAAAGTTCAAAAATTTGAAGTGAATCAAGCATAGCACAAACCCCGAAGGGAAACAACCCCTCCGGGGAACGTTTTAAAATAATTTTACAAATTATAGTTTATCGGGGAGCCGGATTCCTCCTTAAAAGGCTTCCCCTTGAGGGGAAGCTGTCGAGCGAAGCGAGACTGATGAGGTGGCCAAGTTTCGGCTGCAGTACAGGGTTTCCACCTCATCCGTCACGGCTATTCCGCGCCGTGCCACCTTCCCCTCAAGGGGAAGGCAACTCTCTATCTAACTCCCCGTCAAACTCCAATTTACAAATATCTCTCCAAAATACTCTGGGCCTTGTTCAGCTCTCTCTGCAGCTCCTCGGCGGCCTCCTTGAAGGAGCTTCTGACGGTCTCTTTGACCGCGCCGCGCATGGAGTCTGCGGCACTTCGAACGGCGCCGGCGGTGTCGCGGGCCGCGGCGAGCTCGCTTCGCATCTCGTCCCCGATGGTGTAAAACCCGCGCAGGGGCCCGGTTTTCGGCTGCAGCTTGCCGCTCTTGTGGTTTTCCAGAACGATGTGATACCGCTCGTTTGCCATGGCCACGCTGTCGGCCCAGGAGAGATAGATCTCCTCCATGGCGTGCCGGCCGATCTCGTGCATTTTTTGGATGTCCAGCGCCAGCAGCGCGGCGCCCAGAGCCTCGCCGGTCTCCTCGATCAGGATGCCGGTCCTGCCGTCGGTGACGCCTTCCGCCGCGCAGCTGCCCTTTACCAGCATGCTTCCAAGCCCGCAGGCCGCCGCCTCTCTGACCACCAGACCGTTGGTGTCGAAGGTGGAGGGGAACAGCAGCAGATCCGCCCGGCAGTACCAGGCTCTGACCTGCTCCCGATCCTGCACCGCGCCCGTGAACCGGCACCGGTCCGAGAGCCCCAGCTCGTCGGCGTAGGCCTCGATCTCGGCTCTGTCCTGCCCGTCGCCCACGAAGACCATGCAGAAGTCTTTCCCGGCCTCCATAAGCTTTTTGAGCCCGTTCAAAATCAGCTTCTGACCCTTGTACCACATCATGCGGCCGAGGAACAGGAACACCGGCGCCTCGGCGGGGAGGTTCCACTGGTCGTTCAACGCCTTGACGGCGGATCCCGGCGCCTGACCCTTCTCCAGATCCACGCCGTTGGGCATCACGAGATAATCGCCCTCATAGCCCAGAGACCGGAGATTCTCGCCGGCGCCCTCGCTGACCACCCAGACCTCGTCGCAGGCGGAGATGTTCCGCACCAGCACGTCGATGGCGGCCTGCTGCAGCAGCTGACTGCGGACGGCCTTGGCGATGTCGATGTCAAATTTCGTGTGATAGGTGAAGATCACCGGCACCCCGCTGGCGTCTCTGAGAGATCGTGCCAGCACGGTGGAGACCACGGGGCAGTGGCTGTGGATCAGATTGAAGTCCATCCTTCTGAGCGTCTCCACGGTCTCCGGCACCAGCGGATTGCCCGCCCGGTACCCCACCAGCTGGGTGGTGTCGATGCTGGGATAGCGGATCACGGGGAAGGGATAGTTGTCCTGCACCCCCGGATATTCCGGCGTCGCCACGGCGCAGCTGCCGTGGGAGGCAGTGATGTGCTTTGCGTAATTCACGACCACATTCGCCACACCGTCGATGGTGGGCGGGAAGGAGTCGTTCATCAGACATACGTTCAGTTTTTCGTTCACGGGGTGTCCTCCAGGGTCATGTAATCCTGCATCAGGATGTGAAAATTCCCGACATGCTTGTTGATGTGCCAGTGGCCGCAGAGCCATTGTTTGTAAGTCAGCCGGTCCTCGATGGTGTCCAGCCAGTCCTCGGTGCTGCGGTCCACGCCGCTCTGGTCGATGCCGGGGAGCATGGCCTCGGTGGGGGTGAATTTCGCGGGCAGAGTGTGGGTGAGGACGATGTCGATCTCCCACCCGACGGCGTCCAGCGCGGCTTCCACATCGGCCTTGATCTCCTCGGAGGGCTGCTCATCCTCGAACCAGGTCCAGCCCATCCGCTGCCGCCAGCGCTTGTCCACGCTGTAAGCCCCGCCGCACACGATGGCCTTTTTCCCGCCGAGATCGAAGATCTCCCCGTCTCTGGCGAAGATCAGGTGGGGGTACTCGTCCTCGATCCAGACCCGGCCGCCGTGCCACTCGGTCTCTTTGTAGGTGGGCACGTGCCAGGGGCGCATGTCGTGGTTGCCGTGGATGCAGAAGATCTGCACCCCGGCCTTGGAGGCGGTCTGCTCCAGATTCTCCTTGCGGCGGCGGTCGATGGCGTTCTTGTGGTAGTTTAACCCCAGATCGCCGAGGATCACCAGAATGTCGCCGGGACTTACGCCGTGGCGGAGGATCCCCTCCCGCGCCCGCTTCACATCCCCGTGGATGTCGCCGGTATACCAGATCATGAAGCGCTGCCTCCTTTCGCAGATCCTCTCTATTTTGCCCTGTTTTCCCGGTTCCGTCAAGTGATAATTTTCAATGTCCATTTTTCGGTAATTCGCTGATTTTTCAGGCTTTGCTTGCAATCTGGTGCCGGATTTGCTAAGATATGCATGTTTTTAGAATGGAAGTGTTATATCATGCGGAATCGAAAAGCGACCTGGTTTGACTGGTTCCGGAACCTGCTGCTCCTGGTCGTCATCGGCGCCTATACGGAGCTCGCGCTGCACCTGTGCATCTTCCGCAGCGTCGGGCTGCATATCGTCTATCCGATCCTGTTCGGCATCGCGGTGGGCGCGGTCATGGCACTGATCGTGTCCTTTGTGCCGGTGTGGCTGGGTCGGCTTTTGTCCATCGTGCTCACGGTGATCTATGTCATGTGGGCGGAGACCCAGTTTATCTACCACGCCATCTTCGGTGACTTTCTCAGCATGAGCATGGTCAGCATGGGGGAGGGCGTTTTGGAGAGCTTCTCCGAGCAGCTGCGCTACGCCATGCGGCACAATCTGATCGGCATCATCATTCTGGCGCTGCCGGTGGTGCTGCTGATCGCCATGCTGATCTCCAAGCGTGCGTTGAGCTTCCGGATGGGCTGGCCCCACCGGCTCATGACCCTGCTGATGATCGTGGTGCTCACCGTCGGCAGCGTGGAGCTGATGATCCTGGCAGAGGGGGAGCCGGTGTCGGCTCTGAACCTGCTTCGAAGCCAGAGCGCCTCCACGGACGTGAGCTATCAGCATCTCGGCATGACCGCCACCACGGTGCAGGAGCTGCGGTTCATGTACTTCGGCGGCGAGAGCGGCAGAGCTGTTTTGAGCGGTGAGCTGAAGAAGAGCACCTACAATCCGAGAGAATACAACGTCCTCAACAATCTGGATTTCGCCAAGCTCTATGACGAGACCGAAGATAAAGAACTGCGGGATCTGGACGGCTTCTTCTCCGGCAGAGAGCCCACCAAAAAGAACAAATACACCGGCGCGCTGAAGGGCTACAACCTGATCTACATCTGCGCCGAGAGCTACTCCCCCTGGTTCGTGGATCCGGAGCTGACCCCGGCCCTCTATAAGATGACCAACCAGGACGGCTTCATCTTCAAAAACTTCTACGGCACCTTCCAGTCGGTGACCACCAACGGGGAGTACACCTTCTGCATGGGCCTGCTGCCGGATCTGACGAGAACCAAGACCAGCTCCAGCTTCAACGTCTCGGCGGCGAACTACCTGCCCTTCTGTCTCGGCAACATCCTGGGGGACCAGGGCTACACCACCCTCGGCTACCACAACTATGTGGGCCACTTCTACAACCGCAACATCACCCATCCCAACATGGGCTATGATTTCAAGACGCCGGACAACGGCCTGAACATGGAGATCCAGACCCCCTCCTCGGATCTGGATATGATCAAGGCGTCGCTGCCGGACTACATCAACAGCGAGGACCCCTTCCACGTCTACTATATGACCTACAGCGGCCATTATCAGTACAGCTGGGACAACGACATGAGCGCCAAAAACCGCGCCGCCGTGGAGAATCTCCCCTACACCTCCGAGACCGTCAAGGCCTTCGTGGCCTGCAATCTGGAGCTGGAGTACGCCATGGAGTATCTGCTGGACGCGCTGGAGGAGGCGGGGCAGCTGGACAAGACCTGCATCGTGCTCACCAACGACCACTATCCCTACGGACTCACCGAGGCGGAGTACAACGATCTGGCCGGCATCGCCATCGACCCGGTGTTCGAGCGGTATCACAACTCCTTCATCTGCTACGCCCCCGGCCTCGGGGAGACCATCGAGGTGGACAACTACTGCTGCACCCCGGACATCCTCCCCACGGTGCTGAACCTGTTCGGGCTCAAGTACGATTCCAGACTGCTGGCGGGCGTGGACGCGCTGTCCGACTCCGAGCACATCGCCATCCTCTCGGACGAAAGCTTCCTCACGGAAAATGTCCGCTATGACGCCGCCACCGGCACCGTGATTACCGCCGACGGCAGCGAGCTTCCGGCTGAGGAGCTCCAGCGGCTGCGGCAGGAGGTCTCCGACCGGTTCACCCTCTCCACCCGGATCCTGAACACGGACTATTACTCCCACGTCTTCGGCTCCGTGGACAGCGGCGAGGGGGAAGACGAGACCGTGCAGTTTGAGGATCTGGATGCCAGAGACGACTACGGCATCTACTATCAGACGGCCATTACCTATCTTTTCAACAGCGATCTGGTTTCCCCGATCCGGGAGAACTACTACGGCGTCAACGATCCGGAGACCATCGCAAGGTTCGTGGACACCCTCTACCGGCTGTCCGGCAGCCCCAGCAGCGACCCGACCGCGCTCCCCGAGGGGTATGGAAAAAATGCGGAGGGCAAGGTCATCTTCAAGCCCGGAGACGAGGGCTATGAGGCGGTCTGCTGGGCCTTCGAAAACGGCATCCTGACGGCGGTGGACGACTTCAACGCCCCCAATGGTCATCTGGGTCACCAGGTCTGCGCCCGGATCCTCTACCGCTACGCGCTGCTCACCGGTCTCACCGAGACGCCCGCCGACGCGGATGTGGAGTTCCTCCGTCTGGAATTCCCCAACGCCGGGCCTGAGACCCTCAAGGCGGTCTGGTGGTGCTTCACCGACAACATCATCGGCGCCGCCAACACGCCCCAGAAGCTCATGGCGCTGGGCGACGAGACCACCCTCACAAGAGGCCACTGCGCCACCTATCTCTTCCGCCTTGCCACCCTGGCGGCGGAGGGATCCTGAAATAATACCCAGCCTGGCAAATCACTGTCAGGCTGGTTTTCTGTTTTAGGTTCAAATGATAGTTTATCGGGGAGTTGGATCTTGCTGAATGCTGGATAGAACATAGCCTTCCCCTGGGGGAAGGGGGACCGCTTGCGGTGGATGAGGGTCGGGGAGCAGGTGAATCAGGGCAGCAGCACAATAGAAATTACAATGGCTCTACCCTCATCCGTCACGGCTATTTCCCGCCGTGCCATCTTCAGCTAACGCATGGCTTCGCACACCCCAGGGGAAGGCTTTCGCGCTTGTCAACTGCCCTACAAACTCCAATTTACAGTTTTTACGGCGCAGAAAAATCCTCTCCCTGATGATCAGAGAGAGGATGCTGTTTTATTTCCAGAACCCTTCGGGGTAGGTGCCGTCGTCGGTGAGGGCCTTGAGGGCGGCCTTCACATCGGGGAGATCCTCCGGATAGGTGACCCCGTGCCAGGCATCGTCGGTGTGGAGCACCCGGATGGTGGCGGTGCCGGCCTCCAATTGGGCATTCACGATGGAGGGAACGAAGTATTCACACTTCAGCGGGTTTTTCGGCAGATTCTCCTCCAGGAAGGCGCCGAAGCGGGCTTTCAGCTCCCGGAGATACAGCGGCGAGAAGCCCCAGAAATTCATGCTGACCACGGTGTCGCCGGGGAGATCCACATAGTGCTCGCCGTCCTCGGTATAGGCGGCGTCGTCCCCGCGCTTTTCGATCTTCAGCCGCTCGGTGACGGTCACCAGCAGGCCGTCCTTCTCGGTGCAGACGCCTCTTGCCACGCTGCCGAACTCGGTGACGGTGTTTCTCAGCTTAAAACCCACCATGGCGTATTCGGACTCCGGGCGCTCCTCCTTCAGGAAGTCAAAGAGCACCTGGAAGGCCTCCACACCGTAGTAGTCGTCGGCGTTGATGACGGCGAAGGGACCGTCGATCTCCGGCGCGGCGCAGAGGACCGCGTGGGCGGTGCCCCAGGGCTTGACACGGCCCTCGGGAACGGTGAAGCCCTCCGGCAGATCCGTCAGCCGCTGGGGGACGAACCGGGCGTCGAAGTGCTCTGTCACGCCCTCACCCAGGGCCTCGGCAAACTCCTGCTCCAGACCGGGCTTGACGATGAACACCACCTTGCGGAAGCCCGCCCGATAGGCGTCAAAGAGGGAATAGTGCAGAATGAAGTGGCCGGCCTCGTCCACGGGGGTGGTCTGCTTCGGGCCTCCAAAACGGCTGCCCATGCCGGCGGCCATGATGACCAGTGCGGGAGAATTCATAGGATTGCTCCTTTCAAGGTTGTTTGATGGTTTGAAGGATTCAAATGATAGTTTATCGGGGAGTTTCAATGATCCACCGTAGGGCGGGGACCTGTGCCCCGCCGTTTCAGCGGCAGCACATTCGATGCG
>CADCQK010000007.1 GCA_902803575.1 Oscillospiraceae bacterium | reverse complement strand
GGGCGGACGTTGATGATCTTGTTGTCCTCCACCTCCATCTCCAGTCCGCAGGTCACGGCGCAGAGATTGCACCAGGTTTTCTTCCATTCGCTCATGCGGTTCCCTCCTTGATTGTCAAATGTGTAACTTCATTTTATAAAGTGTCAAAACCAGCGTCAAGCGCCCAAACGCCGATTCTAAAAAGGTCACAAAAAAACCGTTCCAGCTTCAACGATGAAAAAACCGGAGCCGTCTCTAACCATGAGACAGTTCCGGTGGTTTTGTCCGATTATCAATTTTTCACTTGTCCGCATTCGCCAGCTGCTCCGGGGTCCAGCGATAGGCCGGATCCAAATCTGCCAGCATCTCCGTCACCTGTCTTGCCCTGGCGCGGAGGGGGAAATTCCCTTTTTTGCTGCACCAGGTGTAGATCATCTGATACGTCAGATCCACAAACAGCGGCCCCAGCAGCTCCGGCGGCTCCATACTGCGGATGATGCCGGTTTTCTGACAGTTGCGGGTCAGGCGGATGAACCAGCTGTCCACGCTGTGGCCAAGGGACAGGAGGTCGATCTCCCCCGCTGCGGTCATGCTCATCATGGCGGCGTTGAACTCCACCCCCAGCTCTTTCGAAAGGCTGATGTAGCGGTCGCCGATGATCCACATCCGGTCGAAGTCGTTCTCCGCCGAGAGCAGCTCCTCCACGGTGACGATCTGGTTTTTGTCCGTGTGCTCGAAGAGATAGGCGATCACGTCTTTTTTCCCGGAGAACATCCGGTAGAAGGAGGAGCGCGCGATGCCCGCCTCCTTGCAGATGTCGTTTACGGATATGTTCTCATAGCCCAGACTGCGGAAGCACCGCACCGCAGCGTCGGCAATCTGGCTCTGGAGATCGGTATTGGCTCCGGACATGAACTGCGCCTCCCATCGAACATGATGTCCTATCTATGAGACAGTATAGCCAATTTCCAGATTGCTGTCAATCCACGAAATGTCACGCCAGCAGCTTCAGCCCCGCGATGCCGGCGGCGATCAGCACAACGCAGCCGATCTGCGGCAGACTGAGCCCCTCTTTGAACAGCACGATCCCGAGAATCGTAGTGCCGACGATGCCGAAGCCCGTCCACATGGCGTAGGCGGTGCCCAGGGGCAGCTTTTTCAATGCCAGTGCCAGAAAGACCGCGCTGGCCAGATAGCCCACCGCCGTGACAACGCTGGGCAGCAGCTTCGTGAATCCCTCCGAATACTTCATGGCCACCGCCCAGGTGACCTCAAAAATTCCTGCCAGCAGCAGCATGATCCATTCCATATGAAAACCTCCAAAAAATACGCCGGGACCCATGTCTTCAAAGGCCTAACGACATGAGTTCCGGCAAATTTGCTACCCGGCGGCAGCAACTATTTTTCTTTTTTGATTACTGGGCGACTGCCTCTTCGGCTTTGATCTTCTGGAGCTCCTCTTCCTCGAGGACGCGGTAGGCCACCTTGCCCACCAGAGTCTTGGGCATGTCCTCCTTGAAGGCGATGTCATAGGGCATGGCGTACTTGGCGATGTGCTCGCGGCAGTAATCCATGATCATCTTCTTGGTCTCCTCGTTGGGCTCAAAGCCGGCGGCCAGCTTCACGAAGGCCTTGACCTTCTGCATCTTGTAGGGATCCGGCACGCCGATGACGCAGCTCATCTGCACGGCGGGGTGGGCGTCCAGGATGTTCTCCAGCTGGCCGGGATAGACGTTGTAGCCGGAGGAGATGATCATCCGCTTGGCACGGCCCCGGAAGAAGATGAAGCCCTCATTGTCCATGACGCCCAGATCGCCGGTGTAGACCCAGGTGAGGCCGTCGGCATGGTGCTGCAGGGTCTGAGCGGTCTCCTCAGGGTGCTTCATGTACTCCTTCATCACCGTGGGGCCGGACAGCAGGATCTCGCCCTCTTCGCCGTAAGGCAGCTCCTCGTCGGTGCCGGGCTTGACGATCTTGATGTAGGTATCCGGGAACGGGAGGCCGATGCTCCCCTCCTTGAACATATGCGCCGGGGTCAGGCAGCAGGCGGTGACGGTCTCGGTGGTGCCGTAGCCCTCCCGCACCTGAATGGTGGCGTGGTGGTCGTAGAGGAACTTGTCGAACTTCTTTTTCAGCTCCACGGAGAGGCTGTCGCCGCCGGAGAACACGCCCTTCAGGCAGCTGAGGTCGGCCTTCTCCATGCTGTCCAGCCGGAGCAGCGCCTCGTAAAGGGTCGGCACGCCGGCGATGAAGTTGCATTTATACTTGGTGATCTGCTTCGCGTAGGTCTCGGCAGTGAATCTGGGGATCAGGATGCAGCGGCCGCCCTGGCTGAGCATGGTGTGGACGCAGACGCCGAGGCCGAAGCCGTGGAACAGCGGCATGGCAGCCAGCATCTTGTCACCGGGGCGGAAGATGGGGTTCGCCGCCACCACCTGCTGGCCCAGAGCATTGAAGTTCTTGTTGGTGAGCACGATGCCCTTGGTGGTGCCGGTGGTGCCGCCGGAGTAGAGGATCACGGCGGGGTCCTCGCTCTTGCGCTCCACGGCGTACTGGTAGAAGCAGGCCTTGCCCAGATTCAGGAATTCCTTCCAGCGGATCACGGGAGCGTCCTTGGGGATCTTCTTGATCTTTCTGCCCTCGGTGAGCATGTAGCCCGCCCGGATGGGCTTCGAGAGGGCGTCCTTGATGCTGGCGATGATGATGTTCACCACCTTGGTGTTGGCGCGGATGCGCTCGAACTTGTGGTAGAACTGGTCCAGCGTGATGGCAGTGACGGACTCGGACTCGTTGAGATAGAACTCGATCTCCTTTTCCGCCGACAGCGGATGGATCATGTTGGCGATGGCGCCCACCCGGTTCACGGCATAGAACATATAGATGGCCTGGGGGCAGTTGGGCATGGCGATGGTGACCTTGTCCCCCTCGCGGACGCCGATGGTGCGCAGAGATTTGGCGCAGCGGTCAATCTCCTGCATCATGGTTTTATAGGTCGTGCTTTTTCCCATAAAATCGAAGGCGATGTTGGTGGGATACTGCTTCGCGATCTCGGCCACCTTATCATACATGGAGCCCTCAAAGTAGTCCAGATGCATGGGCAGGTCGCCCATATACGGCTCCCAGGGCGTTTTTGCGGTAATGGTTTCCATAGGGGATCCCCTCATTTCTTTCTCTTATTTGAAGTCGAATCCGCTGGGCTCGCCGATGGGCATATCCAGCAGCTCCGGATGGGCGAAGATGTGCTTGACCAGCTTCAGGCTGCGGACGAAGTAAAAGCCGTCGGCGATGCGCTCGTCCAGGGTGCATCCGATGTCCACCACGTCGCGGACCTCCTTGTGGCCGTCGGGCATGACCATCTCCTCCTTGTGGAGGGTACCGATGGCCACCACGATGCTGTTGGTGCCGTAGTCGTTCAGATGATGGTACACCGCGGGGCCCTTGATGCTGCCCAGATTCGTCAGCAGCACGGTGGAATAGTTGGTGTCGCCGTCGGTGAGGGCCTTGGGGTTCACGCCCCAGAAGTCCAGGCAGCGGATGATCTTGATGACGAACATCAGAAGCAGCCGCGGGATCTTGGCAAAGGCGTCCACAGTGGCGTCGATGCCGCCGGTGGAGTGCTCGCTCTTTTTCGTCTCCTTCACCTCGCCGGCGATCTTCCGGCTGAGGGTGTCCAGGGTGTCCTCCTCCTTCGGAGTGAAGAACATCAGCGCCTCCTCGGCGTGGTCGGAGAACCGGCGCTTTGCAACAAAGCTGAGGCTGATGTCGAAGCGTTCATACATCCGGCGGCCCTGGATGAAGCGGTTCATCTTCGGCCGCTCGTGGATCATGCGGGCGATGGCCACGATGAAGCAGTGGAACAGCGTGGTCCGGTAGTCCGGATGCTGGAGATTTTTCTGCTCGATGTATTTCACCAGCTCGGTGGCGTCGATCTTCTCATTCACATAGACCTCCGCCTGGGTGCGCTTGGGCATCAGGTGCATCATGATGGTGGTCAAGCCGGACACGTCCCGCACCCACCAGCCGTCCCGCCGGTCGCCGAATCTCCGTTTGCGCTTTTCCGCCATGTCGCGTTCTCCTCTCAGATTTCTGTTGAAAAAATTAGAAAAATATTAAAGCTATGCTATTCTAGTCTATTTCTTCAAATAATTCAAGTATTTCAGACAAAAAGATGCAGAAATCTGCGCTTTTCGATCCGCGCCTTCCCTTCAAATCTTCCGGACATACAAAAATGCTCTATCCGATTTGGATAGAGCATTTTCTTTGTGTAAATTCGATTACACCAGCTCGATGACCGCGGTCTCGGCAGCGTCGCCTCTGCGGCGGCCGGTGCGGGTGATGCGGGTGTAGCCGCCATTGCGCTCGGCATAGCCGGGGGCGACGGTATCGAACAGCTTCTTGGCAACATCCTCACGGGTGATGTAGGCCAGAGCCTGACGGTATGCAGGCAGGCCACCCTTCTTGCCAAGGGTAATCATTTTCTCGGTCATGGGCGCGATCTCTTTGGCGCGATACAGGGTCGTCTCCATGCGGCCCTTGTCCAGCAGGTCGGTCACCTGCTGACGC
>CADCQK010000006.1 GCA_902803575.1 Oscillospiraceae bacterium | reverse complement strand
GCGGGGATTACAAAACCGGCGTCTGCCCGTCCTGCAAATTAACCCAATGGACGGACGACGACATCTGCATGCCGGTGAAGTGCTGCCAGGAAAAAGGGATCGCCTTCTGCGGCCAGTGCGGCGGCTTCCCCTGCGGAGATATGGCAGAATTCTATACGGAATCGGAGAGCCACAAAGCGGCTTATCACAAAATGCTTTCCATGAAAGCGAAAGAACCATCATCATAAAGTCAGGAGATTGAAACCATGAAAAGAGTCAAAGCACTTGCCCTGGTCCTCGTTTTGGCGCTGTCGGCTCTGATGTTCGCCGGCTGCGGAAAGTCGGAATTCGGCGTGACCGGCAACACCGGAAAGCAGATGACCATCTCTGCGGAAAACGCCGCCAAAGACGCCTCCTTCGTGGTCGGCACTTTGGAGGTCGAGGAGGGAGAGAAGGTCGTGATGTCTGCCGAGCTGGAGAAGGGCGAGATCCGGGTGGAGATCATCGCATCACCCGAGGGCCAGAGTGATGATACCCTTCCCGATTTCGAGGGTGAGCCGATCCTCACCGGGAATCTCAACGACGGGGAGAGCGCCTCCGCCACCATGGCCGCCGGAAGCTACATGGTTCGGGCCACCTGCCTCGAAAAGGCCACCGGCGTCGTCACGATCGACGTACAGCCCGCGGACGGATGATCGCCGCGGCCCATCACAGAAACAGGAGATCGCTTATGCGGGAAGAATGTTTGATCTGCAAAGCGCCGCTGGAATATCTGATCGCGGATGTTCCGATGGAATGCGAGATCTGCCGCAAAAAAGAACGCAGCAAAACCAGATGCGTGAACGGACACTATGTGTGCAGCGACTGCCACACCCAGGGGCTGGACAGCGTGATCGGTCTGTGCTTGAAGGAGACGTCAAAGTCCCCCATCACGATCATTGAAAACATGATGTCCATGCCCTTTTGCCACATGCATGGCCCGGAGCACCACGTGATGGTCGGCGCCGCGCTGCTGACGGCCTGCAAGAACGCCGGCGGCGACATCGATCTGCATGCGGCGCTGCCGGAGATGATGAATCGCGGCAAGAGCGTCCCCGGCGGTGCCTGCGGGTTCTGGGGCGCCTGCGGAGCCGGGATCAGCACGGGGATGTTCGTCTCGATCCTCTCCAAGTCCACGCCTCTGACCGTTGAGCCCTTCGCCCTCTCGCACCAGATGACCGCCAGGGCTCTCAGCGAGATCGGTGAGATCGGCGGGCCCCGGTGCTGCAAGCGGGACTCTTTCCTCTCCATCCTTGCCGCCATTGATTTCGTAAAACAGCATTTCGGCGTTGAAATGGAAAAGCCTGCGGAGCTCGTCTGCCGGTATTCCGCGCAAAATCGACAGTGCATCGGGAAACGCTGCCCCTTTTCACCCGCCAACCACGGATGAAATCTTTTGCGTCTGCCATCATGATCACAACAAATCGGGATTTGCAGGAGGCCAACGATGAAGCAACTCAAGAAGTATCTTCCCCCGCTGATCCTTCTGCTGATCTTTGAAGCGGTCGCTGTGACCCTGTGGCTGGCGAAGAACAATCTGTTCTATCTGTTCAATTTCAGCTATATCGGACTGGCTGTTTCCCTCGGTTTGTTCCTGCTGATCCGGAAATACCGGTATGCAAGGCGGATCGTTCAGCTGCTCGTGGGCCTGTATATGCTGGTGTTTCTCGGGCTGATCAGCCGGGAGAACATGCAGATTGAGGGATTCTGGTATTATCTCTTCACCGGTGTGTTCGAGGCGGCGACGATCCATTATGCCGTTGCAAAGATCTTCGGGCCGCTGATCTTCGGCCGCGGCTGGTGCGGTTATGCCTGCTGGACGGCCATGGTGCTGGATTTCCTCCCATACAAGGTTCCGGCAGCGCCGAGAAAAAACCTCGGCTGGATCCGGTACATCACATTTGCCGCGTCCCTTCTGTTTGTGGCAGCGCTCTTCCTTGCAAAGGTCGGGAACATCGAGCGGATCATGTTCTGGGCATTCATTGTCGGAAACATTGCTTATTACGCAGTCGGCATCCTGCTGGTGTACCGCTTCAAAGACAACCGGGCATTCTGCAAGTACATCTGTCCGGTCACCGTGTTTCTGAAGCCCATGAGCTATTTTTCGCTCATTCGCATCCAATGCGATCCGGACAAATGCGTAAGCTGCGGAACATGCAAGCGGGTATGCCCCATGGATGTTGACGTGACAGACAACGCGCGAAGCAGAAGGAACGGCACCGAGTGCATTCTCTGTATGGAGTGCGTCAAGCATTGTCCGAAGAAAGCGCTTTGAAGATTTTTCATTTGATCAACAGAATCAGGGCAGGAAAGATCCTGCCCTGTTTTCATTTCTTTCATGTATCATTCCAGCTTCGCCCAAATTCGAAAAGGCTTTGATTTATCATGGCTTCAGACTCTGGTGGTCTGCTTTCTCTGGAGGGTGAGGGCGTCTGCGATCATGGCGATGAACTCCGAATTCGTGGGCTTACCCTTGGCGTTGGAGACCGTGTAACCGAAGTACTTCTGCAGAACCTCGATATCGCCGCGGTCCCAGGCCACCTCGATGGCGTGGCGGATGGCCCGCTCCACCCGGCTGGGGGTGGTGTTGAACCGCTTCGCCACCGAGGGATAGAGCGCCTTGGTGACGGCGTTGATGATCTCCATATCGTTGATGGTGAGGATGATGGCCTCCCGCAGGTACTGGTAGCCCTTGATGTGGGCCGGGACGCCGATCTCGTGGATGATCTCCGTGACCTGCGCCTCCAGACTGGGCTCCGGCGGCGTCTCCTGCAGCGGGAAGGGCGGAAACTGCGCCGGTCTGGGCTGGGTCGCCTGCCGGATGCGGTTCAGCAGCAGTTCTATGGAGCAGGGCTTCGGCAAAAAGAACGCCGCCCCCAGCTCCGAGGTCTGTGCAAGCACCTGCTGGGTGTAGAACCCCGAGACCACCACCGCTCTGGTGCGGGACCCGCTGCTCTGCAGCCGCTGGAGCACCGCAAGCCCGTCCATTCTGGGCAGAATCACGTCCGTCACCAGCACGTCCGGATCCAGCTCCCGTACCAGCTGGAGCGCCTGTTCCCCGTTTTCCGCCGCGCCGATGGTCTCCAGATCCGGCTCCGCGTCGATCTGTTTCCCCAGCAGCTCCCGGAAATCTTCATTTGTGTCCGCCAGGAGCACCTTGATTTTGGTTGTCATAATTTTTCCCTCCGCAGAAAGTATCGTTCGCGGCGCCACTTGTGTCTATTCTCGCAGATTCACCGCTGTTCCATGGATAATTTAGCATACAGACCGTGGGAAATCAACGCGAAGCGACTCGAAACGGTCAGACTTTTTGTTTACATAATTCGACGCGGAAACTGATTTTTCCGGGCCTTTCTGTCAGATTTGTCATAAAACCCGTTCCTTTGACAGGATTCTCCACAATTTTATGTAAACTTACCTTCGACAAAATTCGACAAATCGGGTGAAACGCATCGCCGAAGGGTCATTTCCTCCGGCGAAGGATGTCGAAACTCAGCAGTAGACCTCTCCGATGAGAAACTGCCTGCCCTTTCTCGACTGGCCGCCCAGCTCGGTGACTCTGGCCTTGCCACAGCCCCGGAGACTCAGCACGTCGCCGGGCTCCACGGGGGCGTCGGGGCGCAGGCACTCGGAATAGTTCAGGCTGGCGTCCCCGGCGCGGATGTGGTCGGCGGCCGCCGTTCTGGAGAGGTGAAACAGGCCCGCCAGCACCGCGTCGAAGCGCGCCGACTGCACCGTGAAGCTCACCGGCCGCACCTTCCGCTCGATCGCAGGGATCTCACTGAGCGGCACAGAGGCGGTCTTCACGCCGCAGCGGCCCACCTTCTCCAGGGTCAGGAGCTCCTGCTCCACGGTGTGCAGGCAGAGGACGTGAGCCACGCTGTCTTGGATCAGGATGTCGCCCAGCCACTCCCGCCGGACGCCCAGACCCATCAAGGAGCCCAGATAATCCCGGTGGCCGGGGGCGCCGAAGTGGGCGGTGATCTTCACGCAGCGGATGGTCTCCGCCGGGGCGAAGTCCGCCGGATCCATCCAGTCCGGCAGGAAGAAGGCCGCCGCCCGCTCAGCGTTTTCCACACCGCCGTGGAACAACACCGTGCAGTCCGCGGCGGGCCGCCACTGGTTCAGGGCGTACTGCTCCGCCGGCGTGAGAAAGACAGAGTGGGTCACGCTGCCGGATCTTTCGCACCGCCGCGCCAGATCCTCCGCCCGGCGGATGAGTTCTTCGTTCATAGGGTTCTCCAATCCTGATTATCCGTTCAGATCCCGGATGGCCTGTTCGATCCGCTCCTCGGTCTGGCGGACCTCGTTTCGAAATTCTCGTGCCGATGTGCGCAGGACGCCGGAGCGCAGCGCGGAAAGCTGGATGAGGCTGTCGGAGGTGACCACCCGGACACGCTCATTTTTGCCGATGTCGTTGGCCAATTTTTCGATGTAGGCGTCGGCGGTCTCGTGCTCTTTGGTATAGACCACATGGATGTTGTGGTAGTCCGACTTCTCGCCCCGGTTGTTTGGAACCCGGTAGCCGTCGAACACCAGCACCAGCTCGCACTGGACGAAGCCCGCGAAGTTGCTCAGCACGTCCAGCAGCCGCTGCCGGGCCAGATCCAGATCGTCTCTCGCCAGGGTCTTCAGCTCGTCCCAGGCGAAAATCACGTTGTAGCCGTCCACGATGATCCGCTGCTTGCCCCGGTGGAACAGCTCCGCCGGATCCTCGGCGGCGTTCACCACCGGGGCGCGGTACTCCTTCCTTCGGATGGGGCCGAACTCCCGCTGCATGATCTCCTCCAGCACCCGGTCGTCCAGATCCAGATTCCTTCGGAACATTCTGGGGGCTGGCGGCGGCGGAGTCTTCTCTCTGCCGAAGCCGGTGTCGATGTGCATATAATCCCGCACCTGATCCCAGGGGATCACCGTGCCGGCCCCGTGGGCGCAGAAGACAGAGTCCGCGGGGTTTTCCGTGTCCCGCTCCGGGTCGTAATCTGTGGCGGCAAGCACCTGTTCCTGATCGTGGCAGAGATCATAGCCGCCGGGCAGCAGCGTCAGTCTGCCGCGGCCTCTGGAATAGGCGGCCACCTCGGCGGTGTAATCCCGAAGCTGGGAGACCGGGGCCGTGCCGGAGATGACGCTCAAATCCCCTTCCGGCTCCGGGCCGGTGAAGCGGCCGTTTTTCGCGCGAATGTCGCTGATGGCTCTGCCGATCTGCTCGGTTGGAACCGCCAGACGAAAGGCGTACTGCGGCTCCAAAAGCACGCTCTCCGCCTGCATGAGTCCGTGGCGCACGGCTCTGGAGGCAGCCTGGAGGAAGTCGCCGCCCTCGGTGTGCTTGGGGTGGGCCTTGCCGGCGATCAGCGTGATCTTCACATCCGTCAGCGGCGCGCCGGTGAGGACGCCCCGGTGCTGCTTGGAGGCCAGCATCCCGAGGATCAGTCGCTGCCAGTTGCGGTCCAGGCTGTCCTCGCTGCAGGTGGTGGCGAAGGTCAGACCGCTCCCCCGCTCTGCCGGCTCCAGAACCACATGCACCTCGGCATAGTGGCGCAGGGGCTCGAAGTGGCCCACGCCCTCCACGGTGTTCGTGATGGTCTCCTGATACAGAATGCGGCCCGCGTCCACCCGGACGTCGGCGTCGAAGCGGTCGCGGATCAGCGCCTGGAGCACCTCGATCTGCACCGCGCCCATGAGCTGCACCCGGATCTCTCTCAAATGCTCATCCCAGCGAAGCCGCAGCTGGGGGTCTTCCTCTTCCAGCTCCCGAAGCTTCGGCAGCAGAGTCCTCGCGTCCATGCCCTGAGGCGGCAGGATCCGGTAGTCCATTGTCGGCTCCAAAACCGGCGGAGCCGCGCTGCCCACCTGCCCGATGGACTGACCGGGGAAAGTTTTCGTGAGCCCCTGAACGGCGACGATGCTGCCCGCCGGGGCTTCGGTCACGGCTTCGAACTTGGCCCCGGAGTAGAGCCGGATGGCCGCCGCCTTCTCGGTGAGGGTCTCGCAGTCCGGGAGGGTATAGGAAACGGCGCCGCGCACCTTCAGACTGCCGCCGGTGAGCTTCATGCAGGTGAGGCGCACGTTCTGCTCATCGTGGATGATCTGGTAGACCTGGGCGGAAAATTCCTCCGGGTACTCCGGTCTCGGCGCGAAACGGTCCAGGCCCGTGAGGAATTCGTCCACGCCCTCCAGCTTCAGGCCGGAGCCGAACCAGCAGGGGTAGACCCTGCGTCTTTGGATCAATTCTCGGATCGTCTCGTCCGAAAGGCTGCCGTCGGCGGCGAACTGCTCCAAAGCCGCCTCGTCGGTCATGGCGGCGGCCTCCCAGATCGTGTCCGGATCAGCGGTGAAGTCCGTGAGCCCGGGATCCAGGGCCTGCAATTCCGAAAGGATCTCCCGCTTCCCTCTTTGGGCGAGATCCATTTTGGTGACAAAGACGAAAGTGGGCACATGATAGCGCTTCAACAGCCGCCAGAGGGTCTCGGTGTGGGCCTGGACGCCATCCGGGCCGCTGATCACCAGCACCGCTGCGTCCAGCACCTGCAAAGTGCGCTCCATGGCGGCGGAGAAATCCACGTGGCCCGGCGTATCCAGAAGGGTCACGTCGCAGCCCGGCAGGCTCAGCCGCGCCATGTGGGAGAAGATCGTGATGCCCCGCTGCCGCTCCAGGGCGTGGGGATCCAGATGGGCGTCGCCGTGGTCCACTCTGCCCAGCTCCCGCACCGCCCCGGCGCGGTAGAGCATGGCCTCGGAGAGGGTGGTTTTCCCTGCGTCCACGTGGGCCAGGACGCCCAGCACCAGACGTCTTCTATTTTGATTGGTTGTTTCCATGAAACAGCCTCCTGATTTTGGTTGCAGAAGCAGTATAACACAGATCCGCAGCAATTTCCACAAGGCAAAGAAATCCCCTTACCCGGATGGATAAGGGGATGTGGATTATGTTTTTCGTCTCACACGATCTCGCGGAGCTTCAGATATTCCTTCACCAGCTGCACGGTGCCGGGGATGCCCAGCTTGGAGGTGTCCACGCAGAGATCGTAATCCTTGGCGTCGCCCCAGCGCTCACCGGTGAAGAAGTTATAATAGGCCTGGCGCTCCTTGTCCTTCAGGCGGATGGCCTTCTCGGCTGCCGCGGCATCCATGTTGTCCCGCTCGCAGACTCTGGCGACTCTGGCGAACATGGGCGCGTGGACGAAAATGTTCACCTTGACCACGTTTTCCTCTCTGAGGACGTAGTTGGCGCAGCGGCCGATGATGACGGCGCTCTCTCTGGCGGCGATGGCGCGGATGGCCTCAGACTGGGCCTGGAAGATCTGCACGCTGACCGGCTGATCCCCCACGATGGCCGCCCCGCCGGTGACCAGCGAATACAGGAAGCTCTGGGGACGGTGCTCCTCATGGTTCTGGATGAAATTCTCCGCAAAGCCGCTGCGCTGCGCCACCTCGGAGATCAGCTCCGAATCATAGCACTTGATGCCCAGCTCCCGGCTCAGCTCCTCGCCCAGATAGCGTCCGCCGCTGCCGTGCTCGCGTCCGATGGTGATGATGTAATTGTTTGCCATAGGAATCCCTCCATTCGCCCATTGATTCTAATTTTATTATAATCAACCGGCCCCGGCCTGTCAACGGAAGATTCGACAATCGAACAGAAAAATCCGCACCGGATTTTGGGTGCGGATTCATTCGACGATCTCTTTGTACATGGCCGCGGCGGCGTCCTTTTTGACGTTGTCCTCCACGGCGACGACCTCCACCTTCAGGGTTCTTTGCCCCAGGGTGATGGCCAGTACATCCCCGACCTTCACGTCGTAGGATGCCTTGGCGGGTCTGCCGTTGACGGTGACGTGGCCGCCGTCACAGGCTTCGTTGGCCACGGTGCGCCGCTTGATCAGGCGGGAGACCTTCAGATATTTGTCCAAACGCATGGTGTTCCTCCGTGATTCGATGAAAAAACCGCCCCGGGCGCACCCGAAGCGGTTAATGAAAATCACTTACTTCGCGACAGTATCCTTCAGCGCCTTGCCGGCCTTGAACACGGGAACGCGGGAAGCGGGGATCTCGACCTCTTCCTTGGTGCGGGGATTGCGGCCCACGCGAGCGGGACGATCCTTCACATCAAAAGCGCCGAAGCCAACCAGGGAAACCTTCTCACCGGCCTCGAGAGCCTCGGTGATGGCGGT
>CADCQK010000005.1 GCA_902803575.1 Oscillospiraceae bacterium | reverse complement strand
GGATCAGGTGGTGGAGCACCTGTTTTTCCACCCGATCATCGCCTATCCGAAGTACGCCTTCTATGAGTCCGGCGCCTCCCAGGCCCAGCGCTATGGCCTGGACGACTGGATGGTCACCGTGGACGAGTATAAAAAGATCATCCAGAGCGTCTACGACAAGGGCTATATTCTCGTGGCCATGGAGGACATCTGGAGCGAGGTCACCGACGACAGCGGCACCCACATGGTGCGCAACACCCTGATGCTCCCCGAGGGAAAGAAGCCGCTGGTCATCTCCTTCGACGACGTGAACTACTACCCCTACATGCTGGAGGAGGGCTTCACCTCCAAGCTGGTGGTGGGGGACGACGGCGAGATCTGGGCCGAGTGCGTGGACCCCTACTCCGGCGAGACCTTCAACACCAAGGATCTGGACGCCACGCCCATTCTGGACCAGTTCGTCTATGAGCACCCGGACTTCTCCCTGAACGGCGCCAAGGCCATCTTCTCCCTCACCGGCTACGAGGGCATTCTCGGTTACCGGACCCAGATCGATTCCGAGATCCCCGCCGGCACCGAGGCGGAGTACGAGGCCAACCGCCAGAAGGAGATCGAGGCGGTCAAGCCCGTCATCGCCAGACTCAAGGAGACCGGCTGGACCTTCGGCAGCCACACCTGGGGCCACATCAACCTGGCCCAGTCCAGCACCGACCTCGGCTGGGTGCAGAAGGACACCCAGAAGTGGCTGGATGAGGTGGGCTCCCTGGTGGGTCCCACCAACATCCTGTTCTATCCCCACGGCGCCAGACCCGACGGTGACGACTGGCACACCACCGGCCCGAAGTTCCGGTATCTCCACGATCAGGGCTTCCGCATCTTCGCCAGCGTGGGCGTGAATTCGTTCTCGTATATCAAAGAGGACATCTCCGCCGTCATCTGCGACCGGCTCCACCCCGACGGAACCACCCTCCGCTCCGGCGCCTGCATCCCCGAGTACAGCAAGTTCTATGACACCTACGAGGTCTTTGACCCGATCCGTCCGGATCTGGGGAACACCTGGCCGGCGTCGTAATGGGCTCACTGCACTCCGCAGCCGAACAACCTCTTCGAGAACGTTCGACGGCTCCGTATCCGTTCCCCCATTACTCCTTTCCCATTCAAAGCCGGAGGCTTTGAATGGGTTTGTGAGCGGTGCCGCCTCGCAGGCTCGCCGTCTTGCTCATTTCGCAGTCACTCCTTTCCAAATCAAGGCGGGCGCCTTGATTTGGTGAAACGAGGGGAGTGCGGTTTTCTCCGCAGCCGAACAACCTCTTCGAGAACGTTCTACGGCTCCGTATCCGCTTCCTCGTCACTCCTTTCCACCCTGAAGCATTTGCTTTGGGGTGGTTTTTTATTGCCAGACCCACTTGGCTCCCCCTTTGGGGGAGCTGGCGCGAGCTTGCGAGCGACTGAGAGGGTTTGCTGTCGCTTTTGACGCAAACATAACTTGTCATTGCGAACCAGTGACCGACGTCACTGGTGTGGCAATCCGTTCTCTTAATACAAAATATTTCTCTGTACATTTTCCCACCAAAATGCTATATTATAGGAACGTACTGGAAAAGAAAGGGGGTCATCCGATGCAGGTGGATCTTGCCGAAGCACTGCGCTATCTGGGCGCGGGGCAGGCGGACGAAGAGTTCTTAAAGACCGTGCGGCGGGTGGCCTCGGAACTGGAGCAGGCCGCCCAGCCGAAATGGCGCTACCGGGTCGCGAAGGTGGAACACACCGAGCGCGGCGAGCTGGCGGCGGGCCTGTGTCTTACTGGAAATATGGCGAAAACCATGCTCGCGGAGTGTAATCAGGCGGCGCTGCTGATCTGTACCTTGGGCGCCCCTTTCGAAACGCTCCTCCGGCGGAAACAGGCCAGAAGCATGGCCGAGGCCGCCATTCTGGACGCCTGCGGCAACGCCTTTGTGGAGGTCGGCTGTGACGAAGCAGAGAAAGAGATCGCGGCCCGGCTTCCGGGGATGTATCTCACTGACCGGTTCAGCCCCGGTTATGGGGATCTGCCGCTTTCGATCCAGCCGGAATTCTGCGCCGCACTGGACGCCCAGCGGCAGCTGGGGATCACCGTGACGGAGAGCCTCCTCATGGTGCCCACCAAAACCGTCACCGCGGTGATCGGCGTTTCGGACAAACCCCAGATGGCCCGCATTCGCGGCTGCGATTTCTGTCAGCGGCGGGAGAACTGCACATTTCGAAAAGGAGGTCGTACCTGTGGAGTTTCGTGAACTGCTCAAACAAAATCCGTTCCTGATCCTGGATGGCGGCATGGGCACGACCCTGCAGAAAAACGGCTTAAAACCCGGCGACGTGCCGGAGCTGCTGAATCTGGAGCGGCCGGAGCTGATTGCCTCCATCCATCAGGCCTATGTGGAGGCCGGGGCGCAGGTGGTCTACACCAACACCTTCGGCGCCAATACATTAAAATTAAAGCGCACCGGAAAAACCACTGCAGAGATCGTCTCTGCCGCCGTGCAGCTGGCGAAAGCGGCCGTGGGCGACCGGGCACTGGTGGCGCTGGACATCGGGCCGCTGGGCGAGCTTCTGGAGCCCATGGGGCAGCTCACCTTTGAAAGAGCTTATGATCTCTTCACCGAGATCGCCGAGGCGGGCGCCTCCGCCGGGGCGGATCTGGCGGTGATCGAGACCATGACGGATCTCTATGAGACCAAGGCGGCTCTGCTGGCGGTAAAGGAGAAAACTTCGCTGCCGGTTCTGGTCACCATGTCCTTCGAGGCCTCGGGCCGCACCTTCACCGGCTGCACCGCAGAGAGCATGGCCCGCACCCTGGAGGGTCTCGGCGCCGACGCCATCGGGGTCAACTGCTCTGTGGGGCCGGACCAGATGGGCGACATTCTGAAAACCATCTGCCGCTGCACCCGCCTTCCCGTGATCGCCAAGCCCAACGCGGGCATGCCGGACCCGGTGGACGGCAGCTATTCCATGGGGCCGGAGGAATTTGGAAAACTGACGGCGGAATTTGCGGATCTGGGCGTCACGATCTTCGGCGGCTGCTGCGGCACCACGCCGGCGTTTGTCCGTGAGATCGTGAAATCCCTGAAGGGGAAACAGCCCGCTGAAAGGGAATATGATCGGGTCAGCTTCGTCTGCACTCCGGTGACGCCGCTGAGGATCGAGGGCGTCCGGGTCATCGGCGAGCGGATCAATCCCACCGGTAAAAAACGCTTCCAGCAGGCGCTGCTGGAGAACGATCTGGATTATATTCTGGAGCTGGGCGTCCAGCAGGAGGATGCCGGCGCGTCGATTCTGGACGTGAACGCGGGCTACCCCGGCGTGGACGAGGTGGAGATGTTGCCGAAGGTGGTGAAAAAGCTCCAGAGCACCCTGAGCATCCCGCTGCAGCTGGATTCCTCCAACCCCGCGGCGCTGGAGGCGGGGCTCCGGGTCTACAACGGCAAGCCCGCCGTCAACAGCGTCAACGGCAACGCTGAGGTCATGGCGCGGATCCTGCCGCTGATCCGGAAATACGGCGCGGCGGTGGTGGGACTCACCCTGGACAGCAGCGGCATTCCCCAGACTGCCGAGGGCAGGGTGGAGATCGCAAAGCGGATCCTGGACACTGCCCGCGGATACGGCGTAGCGGATGAGGATCTCTGGATCGACTGCCTGACGCTGACGGTCTCCGCCCAGCAGGAGCAGGCCGCTGAGACCCTGAAGGCGGTCCGCACCGTCCACGAGGAATTGGGTCTCCAGATCGTACTGGGCGTATCGAACATCTCCTTCGGCCTGCCGAACCGCGGGCTGATCACGCAGAATTTCCTGATCCAGGCCATGCACTGCGGCCTTACCCTGCCCATCATCAACCCGAACCAGACGGAGATGATGGACGCGGTGGCGGCCTTCCGGGTGCTGTCCGGAGAAGATGTTGGCTCCAACGCCTTCATTGAGCGCTTCGCCGACGTGCCGAAGCAGAAGGCTGTACCGGTTCCCGGTGGGAAAGAGGAACTGACTCTGGAGCTGGCGGTCATGCGCGGCCTCCAGGGGGACGCCGGGCGGATCGCGAAGGAACTGATCCAAACCGAGGAACCCCTTGCGCTGGTGGAAAACTACCTGATCCCGGCGCTGGACAAGGTGGGGGACGACTACGAAAAGGGCGTCCTGTTCCTGCCGCAGCTGTTGAGCGCGGCCCAGGCGGCCCAGAGCGTGTTTGAGGTCATCCGCACGGCCCTGGCCGAGAGCGGCGCCGAGCCGGTGAAGCGGGGGCGGCTGGCCATCGCCACCGTCCAGGGCGACATCCACGACATCGGCAAGAACATCGTTCGCACGGTTTTGGAGAACTACGGCTACGAGGTCATCGACCTGGGCCGGGACGTGCCGCCGGAGGTGGTGGTGCAGACCGTGGAGGAAGAGGAACTCAGGCTCGTGGGCCTCTCTGCGCTGATGACCACGACCCTCCCGGCTATGGAAGAGACCATCCGGCTTTTGAAAAAGCTCCCGAACCCGCCGATGGTCATGGTGGGCGGTGCGGTGGTCACGCCGGAATACGCCGAACACATGCGGGCGGATTTTTACGCAAAGGACGCCAAGGAGTCCGCCGAGATCGTGAAAAAGGTCTTGGGATAAATTGAAAAACGAGGCAAACCGACATGGACATTCGTGAATATCTGAAAAGCGGCAGCCGGCTGATCTTCGACGGCGCCATGGCTACTTATTTTAATAGTATCCCCGGAAGGGAGCAGATCCGCAGCGACACTGCGAACGTGGCCCATCCGGAGGAGATCCTGGGCATCCACCGGGGTTATCTGGAGGCTGGGGCCCAGGCCCTCAAGACCAACACCTACGGCGCCAGCGAGGACTTCGCCTCCGGCCGCATGGAGGAGGGGGAAGCCTTTCTCCGCGCCGGCTGCAGACTGGCACTGGAGGCCGCTGCGCCCTTTGACGCGCTGGTTTTCGGCGATCTGGGCCCGGCGCCCCAGGGCGGATTCCGCACCCCCGCGGAGAGCTACTGCCATGCCATCGACATCATGCTGGAGGAGGGAATCCGCTGCTTCCTTTTGGAGACCCTGGGCTCCGACGACGGCATCCCCGAGGCGGCCCGACACCTGAAAGAAAAGTGCCCGGAGGCCTTTTTGATCACCTCCTTCACCGTGGGCTACGACGGGGTCAGCCGCGACGGCATCCTGGGCAAGGAGCTCTATCAGCGGGGCTGCGCCGTTGAGGAGATCGACGTGGTGGGCTTCAACTGCGGCTCCGGCCCCCACCACCTTCTGGAGTTCCTCCGGACGCTGGATCTGGACGGCAGCAGACCCATGTCTGTCATGCCCAACGCCGGCAACCCCACCATCATCGGCCATCAGGCGGTCTATCACGGTACGCCGGAGTATTTTGCCGGGAAGATGCAGCAGATCGCGGCTCTGCCCGGTGTGCAGATCGTGGGCGGCTGCTGCGGCACCACTCCGGAGCACATCGAGGAGATGATCGCGGAGCTGAAGCGCAATCCGCCGGTGTCCGTGCAGGTCACCCCGAGAAGCGAGGCGGAGGAGCAGCGCAAGGCCGAGCCCAACCCCTTCTGGGAGAAGCTGGAGCGGGGCGAGCAGGTGATCGCCGTGGAGCTGGATCCGCCGGTGGACGACGAGATCGGCTTTTTCCTCGACGGCGTCCGCAGTCTGAAAAACGCCGGCGCCGACATCGTGACCATCGCAGACTGCCCCATCGGCCGTCCCCGTGCCGACAGCAGCATCCTGGCCGCCAAGGTGCGCCGGGAGCTGGACATGGAGCCGCTGCCCCACATGACCTGCCGCGACCGGAATCTGAACGCCACCAAGGCGCTGCTGCTGGGCCTTACCATCGAGGGCGTCCACAACGTCCTGCTGGTCACCGGCGACCCGATCCCCTCGGAAAACCGCGACGAGGTCAAGAGCGTCTTCAACTTTAACTCCCGCAAGCTGGCCCGGTTCGTCACCGGTCTGAACGAGACTACCTTCCGCACCCCCTTCCGGGTCTTTGCGGCGCTGAATGTGAACGCCCGAAACTTCGACATTCAGCTGCGCATGGCGCAGGAGAAGGAGGAGGCGGGCGTCTCCGGCTTCCTGACCCAGCCAGTGCTGTCCCCCGAGGGACTGGAGAACCTCCAGAGAGCCAGAGAGACTCTCAGCGGAAAGCTGCTGGGCGGCATTTTCCCGGTGGTGAGTCACCGCAACGCACTCTTTTTAAATAATGAGATCGCCGGCATGCGCGTCAGCCAGCAGATCATCGACCGTTACGCGGGAAAAGACCGGGACGAGGCCGAGGCGCTGGCGGTGGAGATCTCCGCCGAGATCGCCGAAAAGGTCCGTCCCTATACCGACGGCCTCTACCTCATGACTCCCTTCAAGCGGGTGTCCCTGATCGAGAAGATCATGAAAGCGATCTAAGACACGAAACCACAACATATCGTGCCGATTTTGAAAAAAGATCTACATCTTCGATTCTCTCCATTTTCCACAAAAATGGAGAGAAATTTTCTGCAAAAAAGGAGAAAATTTTTCTTGACAATTGCGTAACGGTCTGATATTCTATGAAAGCGCCTGTGCGAAGATATGGGCGTATTATGCGATGAAGCGGGAGATTGCAGCGAACGCTGGTAACTTCCGTGGAGTATGTCCGCTGCGGAGCGATCCGCAGGCAATCGGGCGGCTGAAAGCGCTTACACTGCGTATATCACCCGAACGATGCCGGCTGAAGGGCCGGTAAATATTTCGGGCGGGGTTTGATACGCACGGTTGAGTGTACAGCTCTTTCACCCGTGCGAACCAAATCTGGCAGAACCCAATGCTGCCAAACAACATTCGTATCGGAGGAACACACAAATGGCAACCAACAAAAAGATGATCCGCATTCGTCTCAAGGCCTATGACCACCAGCTGATCGACAAGGCCGCCGAGAAGATCGTCGAGACCGCAAAGCGCACGGAAGCCCGGGTCTCCGGCCCCATTCCGCTGCCCACCAAGACCGAGATCGTCACCATCCTGCGCGCTGTCCACAAATACAAAGACAGCCGTGAGCAGTTTGAGCGC
>CADCQK010000004.1 GCA_902803575.1 Oscillospiraceae bacterium | reverse complement strand
CTCACCGGCGAAGGCGGCCTCCAGATTCTTCTCGGTTTGGGTACCGGCATAGGGATTCTTTTTGGACATCATCAGTTCCTCCTGTCTGGTTAAGCTGCTCCCATTATACCGAACCCGGCCTATGGGGTCAAGTGGCAGACCCTCACAGCTGTCACGAAAATGCACCCGTCTCCCCTTTCAGAGAGGCGGGTGCCCGCAAATTCAGCCCAGCTTCCCGTAGAGCATCAGAGACTGGATGTAGTTTTTGGCCTGTTGGCTGGTGAGGCCCAAAGCCTTCAGCTGCTGTTCATCGGGGACGACCCCCGCCTTCAGAAGCAGGGCGGCCGCGTCGGCCTGCCGGTCCTGTTCCCGGTCCTGCCGGCTCAGCTGCTGCTTTGCGTAGGCGGTGAACTGATCCTGGGCAGTCTTTTTCGCCGTAAATGTGGGCGCGCCCTCCAGCTCCCCGGTGACCCTGGCACGGCTGAGCTCGTAGTTTTTCTGCCACTGCTCCAGCGCGGTGCGCTGCTTTTCCTGCGTGTCCTGCCAGTCTGCGTCCCACTGTCGGAGCTTGATGAGCTGGGTCAGGTAGTCCTGTCCCACCTGCAGCAGGGCGTCTGCCTTCTCAAACTCGCCCCTGGCCCTGAGCTCCGCGATCTGTCGCGCGGTGTCGGCGGCAAGCCGGGTCTGGGCCTCCCGGAATCCGGCCCGGTTTTGCAATGCCGCCGCCTGAATGGCCTGATACTGGGCCTGACCGATGCCGCCGCGGTCGCCTCTCAATTCGGCATAGAGGGCAGAATTGTCCAGTGCCCGCGCGGCCTCGGCGTCGCTCCGGTTTTGCTGGGTCTCCAGTGCCTTCGTGCTGTCAGCAAGATTCTGCCGCAGAGTCGCCTCCTGCTCACGGGTTGCCTCGTCGATCCGCTGCTGCTTTTGGGTTTCAGAGGCGGTTTTCCACTGATCCAGAAGGTTTCGCATCCCCTCGGCTGGGGTCTGCTGCGTCTGCTCTCTCATGACGCCGGAGGCGAGCTTCAGCGCCCGCGCCGCCGTCTGGATGCCCGTTTTAACCGACATGCTGCATCACTCCTTCCAGATCCTCGATCCGGTGGTTGGCCACCTTCATCTGCTCCTCCAGCACCGGCAGCCGGCGGGCGAAGTTGTTGTGCTCCGCCACCCGGTTTTCCAGCTGCTGGAGGCGGAAATTCACCAGCTTGGAGCTGACGACGATGCCGCCGAGAGAGCCTGCCAGGGTGCCCAGAAGACTCAGGATGGCCACAAAGATCGTGCTGTCCATCAGGCTCCCTCCCCTCTCTGTTCCAGAAGCAGGTTCCACACCGCGCTGATGGCGGCAGAGAGGGCGGCAGACACCGCGGGGCTCAAAAACACCCACGCCGCGCCCCAGCTCTCCGGCCAGCCGCCGGACAGAAGGGTGCAGACCGCCGGGATCAGCACGCCGAAAAAGGCCTGCACAAAGGTCTTGGCTGCACGAATCATCCAGTCGCTCATGGTCTCGCCTCCAGCTTTTTTGCCCGGAGCACCATGGCCGCCACCTCGGCACGGGTGGCCTGGTCCTCGGGTCTGGTGCCGTCGGTGATGCCGAGCTTTTTCGCCTCGGCCCACTCGCCGGAGGTCTCATACCACTTGGGCTGCGTGTTCGTTTCCTCCAGTCGCTGTTGGAACGCCCGCCACTGGCTCTCGTCCCGGACCCAGGGCTCGGGGCAGATCTTCCAGCAGACGTCGTAGTGGCGCACCACATGGCCGGCGTCGATGCCGTAGCGCTGCATGAGCGTCTTCACCAGGGCCAGGGCGTTATGCACCGTCTCCGGCTCAATGTACCAGTTTCCCCGGCTGTCCTTTTTGCAGCACATCTCGATGCCGATGCTGTTCCGGTTGCAGCACTTGCCCCAGAAGGGGGCTCTTGCGCCGGAGTAGTCCACGCCGCAGTGACCGGCGCTCTCCTGCAGCGGGACGCTGCTGACCACCGTGGTCTCGTCCACGAAATAGTGGGCGCTTGCGCCGAGATTCGCCGTGTTTGCGAAGTATTCGCCGTTGTTCTTCGCGCTGCTCACGGCCCCCACGTAGTGCAGCACGATATACTCGATCTTCTGCCCGTAGCGGCTCCACCGGTTGGTGGGATGCGCGGGCATCACGATCTTATTGGGTTTTGTTTCCATAGATCCATCCTCCTCCATTCATCACATCACCGCCAGCTCCGGCACATCCAGAACCGTCCGCATCGCCAGTGCCTTTGCGCCCAGTTCAGACGGATGCACGTTGTCAGTCGACAGCATCCCGGTGTACCAGGACGAGCCGGCTTCTTCCGCTCCGACGGCCTTTGCCCAGTCAACGTACCGATGCCCGCTTGCCTTGATCCAAGTGTTCTTGAAGGTGTGCCGGTAGTTCGGCACGTTGGGGATCACCGTAAAGACCGGGACGATCCCACGCGCTTCACACGCCGCAGCAAACTGCTCGGCATAGCTTTTCCACGAAGCATTGATCGCGGACGAGGAGTCGGGGTCGTTCATGCCGATCATCCAGACGGCGACCTTCGGCTGCGCCAGTTCGATCAGTTTTGCAAACTGCGGATAGGTCTGCGCGGAGTTGCCGCCGCCGTGACCCATAGCGAGGAAGCCATCATAGCCGAGATTCTGGATCTGCCGCGAAACTCTTGCAGTGTCACCCTCTGTCCCGTAGGAGTCCACGAACAGCCACACATCGTGAACTGTATCGCTCAAACCGTAGGATACTTCCGCGCCGGTCATAGCCTGCGCCCCGAACATCCGCACATCACCATTGGAGCCGTGCCAGTGCGGGACGGTTGTCGGCGTTGTGAACTGGCCGCCTTTGGTCATGATGGTGATCTCTGCGTTCTGCGTCGTCTTCTGCTTGATGATGACCGTCAGAAACTCCGAAATCGTCAGACCGTGGGCCGCCTGCGACATCTGCGTTGCGCCGGTGCCGTAATAGGTGGTGATGTTCGTGCCGTCCACCACACACCAGTTGCCGTAATTCATCCGGTAGCCGTGCGCCACGGTCAGAGAGGTGAACGCGCTGAAATACGCCGTTGCGGACAGCACTGAATTTTTCTTGTTGTCCACGTTCTGCACGCAGACCAGATCCGTGTTCGCCGCAAGGGTGTCCGCCTTTGCGATCCATGAAACAGGCGCGTTTTTCCGGATCGGTTTGCCTTTGTAGAAAAAGTCCATTACGCACCCACCCTTTCTGATTTATCCACATAGATTACAAGATCCGTATATCTGGTGGTGAGGGAAAAGACCACGCCAGAAACACCTGCCGGGACAGCAAACGGGGACGAAGCGGTATACTTCGCTTGGTTCGCGTTTCCACCTTCAGGATAGATCGTGCCGCCGGAATCATACGTTGCTGTAAACCGCGGCTGAATGCTATCGAAGAAAGCTGACGAAGTAATGTCATAGCAGGAACCATAAACCTTGTCACCCTGACGCACGGGAATGATCTCGGTGTGATGATAGCTCGATGTGCCGCCGGTCGCGCCCGTGTTCACATTGATATATCCCTCGCTCATGGCCGGGGTGTACGTTTCGATCACGGCCTCCGCCGTTGCCGTAATGATGATGTCGCCCGTCACAGAGGGAATGCTGATCGTGCCGCCCGCGTAAACAGAAGCCGTCACATCCATGCCGCCCATGGTGACGGAGACGGTTTTCAGTTTCATTCCGCTGGCAGGAGTCAGCGTCGCCGTGTAGGCCGCGCCTTGAACAACCGCCGCTGCGTCATTGCTGGATGTAACATCCGTCAAGATGTTTTGAACGGTACAGGTCTGCACCGGCGCAGTGCCTCCGAGCGCCGTTTCCAGCGCCGCGATCGCAGCAGTCTGATCTGCGCCATAGAGCCCTTCTCTCAGGATCGGGATCAGCATGCCGGCAAGGGTTTGCTTTAAGGCGGCGTCCGAACCGCTCTGCTGCGTAAGCGCATAATCGCCATTGACCACGCCCAGCACCTTGCCGTCGTCCGCTGCGGACGGGTCAGGGATGCGGGCGTCCTCCAGAATGTAGGTGGTATTCTCGTATTTGATGTATTGTTTTTTGCTGCTGTCAGCCATCAGGAATCACCTCCTGCGGGAATGTCCTCGGTGTAGTAGAAGCCCGTGATGAAGACCTCCTCGCCGCCGTCGATCGCGTCTGAGCCGGCGTCTCCGAAAATCTGCAGATTGGACCACAGCGCCACATTGCAAGGGAACGAGATCGAATTGGCGGCCCCGGAAAGCACTGCGAGCCCCGTGCCCCAGTCAGGCGCTGAGGACATCGGCGTGACCTTCGGCCTGTATCTGGAGGACGCCCCGAACAGGATCTCGAATCGGACATTTCCGGCCATGTTCACCGCCGGGCTGCTGACCGCCTTTCCCCGGATCATCAGCCTGACCAGTCCGAGCGCTGCGCAGCAATACGCCTCCACATGATCGATCTCGCTGAGATTGTTCCCCGCCACAAAGGACAGATCCCCGCCGGTTCCGGTTTGGATCTGCTCCCATCCGACGCTCTGCAGGCTCTGCAGCGCGGTGTAAACTCCGCCGGAGGTGACCGGGTTCTCACTGCCTGCAGTGGGGGCGGCATCCACTGCGGAGGGCAGGATCACAGTGGAAAAGGTGCCGGTCATCGGTGCGGTCATCTGGTTTTTTGCGGAGAGGGACACCTCATGCCACGCTCCGTCCCACGCGATGAGCAGCTTCACCCTGCACTGATCGAAGTCGAGATCCGAAACGACCAGATCCGCGTCGAAGGTCTGCACATCCAGCGTGGGCTGCGTCTGCCGCGTCAGGGTCACATGCGCCCAGAGCTTCACATTTTTCTGCAGGTATTTTTGCAGATCATACAGGCGCATCATCATTCTGGCCGCGGAGCCGGCGGTATAGGCAAGGATCTCCAGCCGGACTGCGTCCTCCGGGACATTCGGGATCTCCGTGCTGTCCGGCAGAGCGCCCACATCCGATGCGCCGAGCGTCACGGCCCCGGATTTTCCGTTGACGGAGGTGACCGCTGCGGTCTCTATCTCCAGACTTTTCAGCTCCAGCACATGGTCCATGCTGCCGTCCACCACGATGCCGTAGTTTTTGCCGTCGGCGCCGGCCAGGCTATCCAGCCACGCCTGCTCCGACCCTTCGAACCCCAGTGCGACCGCCAGATCATAGGCGCTCTCGCCGTCCGCGCCCTTCATGCCCTGAAAGACCAGATACCGAAGCTCCTCCAGATCGGCGGCGATCACCGGGCGATCGGACCGGATCTCCGCAGAGAGCGTCGGCCGGTGAGAGGGAATGTTCACAGAAAGGATCTCCATTACAGTTCCTCCTCCGAGAGCGCGTCCAGCACCCGGATCTGCTCCATGGTCCTGGTTCCGATCACGTCGCCGCCGGGAAACTCCACGCGCACGTCCAGGGAAACGGTGTCGCCATCCTCCAGCGCGAAGGTCTCCGTCTGGGACAGCGGCACCAGGAACACGCCGGTCTCACTGTCGAACGCCACGTCCTGCGGATAGACTTTGCGGATGTCCTCGCCGACCATGAATTCCACCGATTCGATCAAGGCGAGATCCGCGGCCGTGATGGGTTCTCCGTCCACGGAGACCCGGATCGGAAGGGCGTAGGCGTCGCCCTGTTTGATCGTGTATTTTTCAGTCGTCACGGGCTTTCCACCTCCGGACCGCTGCAGAAATACCAGCCGGAGACGCAGACCGTTGCGCTGTCCATCGCCCCCTGAGCGGCGATCCAGAGACGCAGTGCATGGCCGTTGAGGCCGGCGCGCAGGAAGGCGCTGCAGTCGCTGCGATGCACGCTCAGGGGCGTGGAGGGCACAAAGAGCGCTGCGGGCGGATAGCCGTCCTGATCCAGCAGACAGCTGCCCGCTGCGGCCGTCGTGCACCAGAGCTGCAAAACGAACACCAGGATCCCCAGGGTGCGGGAATAGAAATACTTTTTGGCCGCCACCTCCACCTCGTCGCTGCCCACAGGGGTGAGGGTCACGGCGCTGCTGACGTCCTCCCAGCCAGCGGCGGCGCCGAAGGCGAGCTTTTGGGCAGTCAGGCTCCCGTCGGGGATCTGGCCCAGGGTCACCCCGGCCACGGCGGTCTCCAGATCGGAGATGTCCGCCGCGTGGGTCTGCACCGCAGCCGCAGTCTCGTTGACCGCCGGGCGGATCTGGGTATTCACATAATCGGCCAGCTCATCGTGCAGGCACTGCAGGTCATCGCGCACCTGCGTTTCATCGTCCTCGTAGGTCGGGAAGGCCGCGCTGTCCCGCCAGGACTTGGAAAAGGAAAATCGTTCGATCGACATGCTGTCCTCCTTTATCGTTGTCTTGCGCGGAAGGTGTAGAAGATCTGTGCCGAGATCAGCGACAGATCCGCTCCCGCTTCGTTGTTGAAGAGCTTCACACGCAGATGGCGGATGTTGTGCCAGCCCGGTTTGCGCCGCGCCACGAAGGCGAAATCATGCTGCGACAGATCCCGACAGGCCAGATCCCGCGGTGCGACCCGATAGGACTGGCGGCACCGCAGCGGCGCGGGGTCTGTGCGGCTGCCGTAATCGCAGGTGTATTCGACGCCCGTATTCGTGGTGAAGCCGCCGCGGGTGGTGAAAAGCATGCTCCGGATGTTTTTCAGCCGGTCATAGCTGCCGAAGCTTCTCGGCGGCAGCACATAGATTTTGTCGATGCCCTGGCCGAAATCCGCATAGCACCGCTGAAACTCCGCCACCGTTCCATCCTCCGTGAGCTCCCACAGGCGCCGGAGCTCTGAGACGAAGGCCACGCCCCGGATGCCGGTGTGGGAAAACCAGCTGGGGTCATCCCGGCCGCTGATGGAATGGTTCCATTCCCAGGCCGCCCCGCCGCTGCCGATCAGATACTTCTCTCCGGTGTCCGCCGACCAGACCGCATCCGCGCTCTGCAAAAGCGCCAGCAGCCCGGGCTGCCGCTGGCCGCCGTCGATCTTCTCACTGAGGGGCAGGATGTTGTTTTCATAGGCGGCGCTGCTGTCCTTCAAAAGGCAGACGCCGTGCTGCCGGCTGGCCCAAACCAGATTGTTCCCCACCAGCCGGATGGTCCCAGGCAGGTCGCAGCCGATCTCGGCGTTGATGCGGGTGTAGTTCATGGAGATCTGGGTGCGGCCGCCGATCTCCTCCGTGGCCATCACCGCCCGGCCCACGCTCTTCGGCTGGAAGATCACCAGAAAGTTCTGCTGCTTGCCGAAGCCTGTGATGGCGTCCGCCGCGTCCCCCGCCAGATTGTAGTGGCTCATGGGAAAATAGGTGGGATCCATGGCCTCACGGGTGTTGCCGGACCAGAAATAGGCGTTGGGCTGGTTTTCACAGCCGCCGAGGACAATGCACAGCTCCTGGGCGCCGCCGAACACCGCCATGCGGCTGCAGCCCATGATGCTGTCATAGGCGTCCGGGTTGGCCTTGTAGTACATGATCTCCACGTTGTTAATCCCCGCGGGCGGCACGGAATTGAGTTGGAAGACCACCTTGCCGTTTTCGAAATTCCACTTGGCACCGCGGGTCCAGGGCACCCCGTCCACCTTGACCGAATAGACGCTGTCCGCGTCCTCCACCGGGAGGGTGTAGACCGAGACGTCGGTCCTGCCGTGGTACAGCACACGCTTGAACCCGCTGAGCCGGTTCTCCGGCTGATAGCTGTCCCCGGCGCCGGTGTCAGGATCGGTGTTCAGCTGGATCATCGGGATGTAGACCATCCCCGGAGTGTCCTGCAGCGGCCGGACGGTGAAGTTGTCGCTCCCGGCGTTCCAGGCGATGCGCAGATAGCTGCCGCGGGTCTTGTAAAACAGATACGAGTCGTACCGGGCGAAGTCGCCGGGGACCCGCTCCAGATTATCCCAGAGGGTATGGACGGTGCCGACGGGTGCCTCGATCTCCGGATCGGACACGATCTCAGCCTTCCACGCCAGCAGATACAGCCCCGCGTGGACGAACATCCACCCGTGCCACAGCCGCTCATAGCTGCGCAGGACGTCCCCTCTGGTGAGGGTGCCAACCTGCACCTGTCCCCTTCTGGAACAGAGGGCGCCGTCGTTCCAGCTGAGATTCTGAAGCAGCGGGCTTTCGCTCGGCTTCAGCTCGAAATCCAGATCCCGGAGGTTCATGCCGCCGGTGAGGTTTTCGAAAGTCAGCACGTACTCCGTCTTGGGATCCGGAAGATCGTTTAGATTCACATAATATTTATTATTGTAAATCTTCCCGTACTTAGACATGGACGGCCTCCCACTGGTAGGCGTCGGTGACCACGCTTCTTCTGGGCTGGGGCAGACGGTAGAGGCTCAAAAGCTGGGTCTGCCACTCGTTCATCAGGGTCGCATAGGCGAAGGCGTCCTCGTGGAGCAGCAGGTGGGCCGCCGCATAGTACGGGATGGCCCGGTGGGTCTCCGGGGCGTTGTCCAGCAGCAGGTCGTCGTGGGGAAGCTGCTCCCCCGGTGCGATCCGGTCCGTGACCCGCTCCGGTCTGCGGTAGTATTCCAGCCAGACCGCGCCGCCCTCGAAGTCCGGCAGGAGGATGTGGCGCTCGTCCAGCTGCAGATAGCGGGAGTCATAGCCGCCGCTGCCGCCTCGGAGCACCAGCAGGCCTCCGGGGATCTGCTCCATGAGATCCTCCGGCAGGGTGAAGCGGGCCATGCCGTCCTGATTTCTGCCCTTTTCCGGCAGCAGCTTTTTCGCTGCCCGGATCCGTCTCGGTCCCGCCGCGATCAGGCACTGGGCGTCGTCCACCAGCTCCGGCAGCCGCAGCAGCGCGTCCGACTGGTTGTTGTAAGTCTCCGGGATGGGCTCGCCCGCCAGGGAGTACTGTCCCATCAGCCTGAGCGCCGCGTCCCGGATTTGACCGTAAGTCATAGAATACCTCCTTTGAGTTTGGAGTGTGGAGTTTAAAGGCTTTTCAAATTCTAGTTTAACGGGGAACTGCAATGATCCACCGTAGGGCGGGGACCTGTGCCCCGCCGCGTTGAATGTGCTGCCCATGTAACGGCGGGGCACAGGTCCCCGCCCT
>CADCQK010000003.1 GCA_902803575.1 Oscillospiraceae bacterium | reverse complement strand
GAGTTTGTAGGGCAGTTGGATAGAGCGAAGCCTTCCCCTTGAGGGGAAGGTGGCACGGCGGGAAATAGCCGTGACGGATGAGGTGGAAAACTTGTGCTTCTGCCGAAACTTGGCCACCTCATCAGTCTCGCTTCGCGAGCCAGCTTCTCCTCAAGGAGAAGCCTTTCAAAGCGGAATCATCTCCCCGATAAACTAGAATTTGAATCCGTCAAAAACACATTTTAACTCCACCCTGTTTTCCAAATCTCCAAAGGAGGTTTTCAAATATGTCCAAACCATTAGTCGCCATCGTGGGCCGGCCGAATGTCGGCAAGTCCACCTTATTCAATAAACTCTGCGGCCAGCGGCTGAGCATCGTCGAGGACACCCCCGGCGTCACCCGCGACCGCCTCTACGCCGAGTGCGAGTGGTGCGGCCGCACCTTCGACATCGTGGACACCGGCGGCATCGAGCCCCAGGCCGACAGCGAAATTTTGCTGTTCATGCGGGAGCAGGCCATGCTGGCCATCGACGCGGCGGACGTGATCATCCTGGTGACCGAGATCGGCACCGGCGTCACCGCGGCGGATCAGGAGGTGGCCAACATGCTCCTGCGGTCCAAAAAGCCCGTGGTGCTGGCGGTGAACAAGATGGACGCCACCGGCGCGGTGGATCCGGGAATCTATGAGTTTTACAGTCTCGGCCTCGGGGACCCCATCGCGGTCTCCTCCGTCCACGGCCACGGCACCGGCGACCTGCTGGACGCCTGTCTGGAGCACTTCCCGCCGAAGAGCGAGGACGAGGAGGACGAGGACTCCATCCGCGTGGCGGTCATCGGCAAGCCCAACGTGGGCAAGAGCTCTCTGGTGAATCGGGTGCTGGGGGAAAAGCGCATGATCGTGAGCCCCGTGGCCGGCACCACGAGAGACGCCGTCGATACGAAATTCGAAAACAAATACGGCAAGTACATCTTTGTGGACACCGCCGGCATCCGGAGGAAGAGCCGCGTGGACGACCGGGTGGAGAAGTTCTCCGTCCTCCGCGCGAAGCTGGCCATTGAAAGAGCGGACGTCTGTCTCATCATGATCGACGCCAGAGAGGGCGTCACCGAGCAGGACACCAAGATCGCCGGCATGGCCCACGAGGCGGGCAAGGCCTCCGTGGTCGTGGTGAACAAATGGGACCTGATCGACAAAGAGACCGGCACCATGGAGAAGATGCGCAAGGACGTGATGCGGGACCTGAGCTTCATGAGCTACGCGCCCATCCTCTTCATCTCCGCCATGACCGGCCAGCGCACCGAGCGGCTCTTTGAGCTCATCAACTTCGTCAACGACCAGAGCGCCATGCGCATCACCACCGGCATGCTCAATAACGTTCTCGCCGACGCCCAGGCCAGAGTCCAGCCGCCCACGGACAAGGGCCGCCGGCTGAAGATCTACTACATGACCCAGGTGGGCGTGAAGCCGCCGGTGTTCGTGATCTTCTGCAACTCCAAGGAGCTGTTCCACTTCAGCTATCAGCGGTACATCGAAAACCAGATCCGCGCGGTCTTCGGGCTGGAGGGCACCCCCATCCGGCTGCTGATCCGCCAGAAGGGGGAGAAGGAATGATCCCGTTACTGCTTGCGGTCATCGCGATCGCGTCCTATCTTTTGGGGAACATCAACGCGATGCGGATCGTGTCGAGGATCTTTCAGCGGCAGCTGCCCAACTACTCCGGTGAGCGGGCGCTCTCGGAGCTGAACCGGGTCTTCGGCGTCCCCGGCGTGGCGGCTGCCAACATCGTGGACGCGGCCAAGACCGTGGTGGCGGTGCTGCTGGGCGGTCTGGTGCTCCACATCCTCGGCAGAGAACCGGCGGAATCCCTCATCAGCTACACGGCGGTGGGGCGGTGCTTCGCGGCCTTCTGCGTGCTGCTGGGCCACTGCTGGCCGGCCTTCAACCGCTTCCGCGGGGGCAGAGGCGGCGTGGTGGCGCTGGCATCCATGCTCTGCATCCACTTCCCGCTGGGCATTTTGATGCTGCTGATCTTCGTGGCCGTCACCTGGGCCTCGAAATATCTGGCGCTGGGCACCCTGGCAGCGGCGATCCTCGCGCCCTTCACGGTCTGGCTGGAGTACGGAAACCTGTGCTTTTATCTGGCGCTGCTCTGCACCCTGACGCTGTTTTTCACCCATCGGAGAAGCATCCTGAACCTCCTTCGCAGAACGGAGCCGAAGCTGAATCTGCAGCGAGACCTCAGCATGAAGTTCGAGGAAGAGGATTTTTAAAGCATGACCTGGTTTTTCCTGCTGGGCACAATACTCACGCTGTATGACGGGTTCGTATTCGTGCTGCTCCTCGTCTGGATCCGTCGGGAGCGGAAAGGGCAGCATCTCACCCAAGAGCGCTTCCTGCTGCTGGTGATCCTGGTGGTCGTGAACCTTCTGATCGTCCTGGCGGCCAGGCTGCTGGTCCGGATCCCGGAGTGGCGAAACTGGCTCCTGCCGCAGCTCAATGGCCACCACCCCTCCTGGACGCTGGTGCCGACGGTCTGGATGCTCAGCCCCAGGCTCATCTGGTACCAGATCACCAAGCTCCTCGGCCTCGTCGGCATTTGGATGATGCGGAAACAAAACAACGATTAAAAGCTGTCCACACGGGCGGCTTTTTTTCAGTGTGGAGTTTGGAGTGTGGAGTTTAAAAGCGGTTCGCTTCGCGCGATTGGATGTATGCGGGCGATTCGTGAATCGCCCCTACGAAAGACGGGAAATGCGATCTTCTCTTGTAGGGGTCATTCACGAATGACCCG
>CADCQK010000002.1 GCA_902803575.1 Oscillospiraceae bacterium | reverse complement strand
GCTGATCATCGGCGACCGCCAGACCGGCAAGACCGCCATCGCCATCGACACGATCCTGAACCAGAAGGGCAAGGACGTGCTGTGCATCTATGTGGCCATCGGTCAGAAGGAATCCACCGTGGCCAGCGTCGTGGAGACTCTGCGCCAAAACGGCGCCATGGACTACACCACCGTGGTCTGCGCCCATGCATCCGAGCCGGCGCCGATGCTCTACATCGCGCCCTACGCCGGCGCCGCCATCGGCGAGGCCTTCATGTACAGAGGCAAGGACGTTCTGATCATCTACGACGATCTCTCCAAACAGGCGGTGGCCTACCGCGAGATCTCTCTGCTGCTGCAGCGTCCGCCCGGACGCGAGGCCTACCCCGGCGACGTGTTCTATCTGCACTCCAGATTGCTGGAGCGCGCGGCCAGGCTCTCCGACGAGCTGGGCGGCGGCAGCATGACCGCTCTGCCCATCATCGAGACCCAGGCCGGCGACATCTCCGCTTATATCCCCACCAACGTGATCTCCATCACCGATGGTCAGATCTTCCTGGAGACCGACCTGTTCCACTCCGGCATCCGCCCGGCGGTGAACGTGGGTCTGAGCGTCTCCCGTGTGGGCGGCGCGGCCCAGCTGGGCGCCATGAAGCAGGTGGCAGGCCGTCTGAGAATGGATCTGGCCCAGTACCGCGAGCTGGCGAGCTTCGCCCAGTTCGGCTCCGATCTGGACAAGGCCACGAGACAGACCCTGGATCGCGGCGCGCACATGACCGAGCTTCTGAAGCAGCCCCAATATCAGCCCATGGACGCGGCCGACCAGGTAGTCTCCATCTTCGCCGCCGCCGAGGGCTATACCGACGAGTACCCGCTGGAGCGGGTGGCCGCCTTTGAGGAAGGCCTTCTGGATGAGGTCCATCGGAAGCTGCCCGGTCTCAGAGACGAGATCCTCACCGGGAAAAAGCTCCCCGCCGAGCGTCTCACCGAGCTCCGCGGCGTGATCGAAGCATTCAAAGAGACGTTCTGATGTTTTTAAACGGGCGGCGGCCCACGGGTGACCGCCCTACAAACCATCGAATCACTCAACTGTAGGGCGGGGACCTGTGCTCCGCCGCCTACGAACCATTCCAAACCGAAAGAGGGTGTAGACCATGGCAAACATGCGCGCGATCCGCTCGCGCATCAAAAGTGTACAGAACACGCAGCAGATCACCAAAACCATGAAAATGGTGGCGGCGGCCAATCTGCGGCGTACCCAGACCGGCATGTCCGCCATGCGCACCTTTGCCGAGCAGACCCAGGAGCTCATGGACGCGCTGCTGGCCGGCGGAAAGCAGTATGACCATCCGCTGCTGCAGGCCAGAGAGGATCCCCAGAAGGTCTGCTACGTGCTGTTTGTGGGCAACCGCGGACTGTGCGGCATGTACAACCACGCGGTGCTGCGGTATCTGCAGCAGATCGTCCGGGAGAGCAGCCATGACTGCAGCGTCATCGTCTGCGGCCGCTGGGGCCGTGACGTGATCGCCCAGAGCGGGCTGAATGTCATCGACACCCTGACCGAGATGCCCGACACCCCCAACATGGACGACGCGCTGATGCTGGCGGAACGGCTGCAGCGGATGTACCTAAACGGCGAGGCCGACGAGATCCATCTGGTGTACCAGCATTTCAAAAGCATTCTGGCGCAGAACCCCACGGATCTCCAGCTGCTGCCGGCGGCCCCGGAGGCCAGGGGCGAGAGCCCTCACGATTATATCTTCGAGCCGGATCAGGCCTCCATCCTCGCAAACGTCCTCCAGCTCTACCTGAGCAACACGGTCTTCTCCGTGATGCTGGAGGCGAAGACCGGCGAGCACGCGGCCCGCATGACCGCCATGAGCACCGCCACCGACTCCACCAAGGAGCTGATCGCGGCGCTGCAGCTGCATCTGAACCGTGCCCGTCAGGCCGCCATCACCACCGAGATCAGCGAGATCGTCGGCGGCGCAAACGCTTTGAAGAAAAAGAAATCCTAAATTCCCATCAACCTCTTGCAAGGAGGAATGTATCATGGAAACCGGTATCATCCGCAGGGTCATCGGCCCCGTGGTGGACGTGCAGTTCCCCGTCGGCCACCTGCCGGATATCTATAACGCCATCGAGACCGAGGTCGAGGGGCGGAAAATCGTCATGGAGTGCATGCAGCAGCTGGGCGACAGTCTCGTCCGCTGCGTGAGCCTGTTCTCCACCGACGGTCTCTCCCGCGGCCAGCGCGCCATCGACACCGGCGCTCCCGTCTCCGTTCCCGTGGGCGAAGCCACCCTGGGCCGCATGTTCAACGTCATCGGCGAGCCCATCGACGGCGGCCCGCCCGTGGAAAACACGGAGCGCATGCCCATCCACCGGGACGCCCCCAGCTTCACGGATGTTGCGCCCGCAACAGAGATCCTCGAGACCGGCATCAAGGTCGTCGACCTGCTGGCGCCCTACGCCAAGGGCGGCAAGATCGGCCTCTTCGGCGGCGCCGGCGTGGGCAAGACCGTTCTGATCATGGAGCTGATCCGCAACATCGCCTATGAGCACGGCGGCTACTCCGTCTTTGCCGGCGTGGGCGAGCCTTCCCGCGAGGGCAATGACCTCTGGAACGAGATGAACGAGTCCGGCGTCATCAGCAAGACCGCGCTCGTCTTCGGCCAGATGAACGAGCCGCCCGGAGCGCGTCTTCGCGTGCCGCTCTCGGGCCTCACGATTGCGGAGAACTTCCGCGACGAGTCCGGCCTCGACGTGCTGCTCTTCATTGATAACATCTTCCGCTTCACGCAGGCGGGCTCCGAGGTTTCGGCGCTGCTGGGGCGCATGCCCTCCGCCATCGGCTACCAGCCCACCCTCGCCACCGAGATGGGCACGCTGCAGGAGCGCATCACCTCCACGCGCAACGGCTCCGTCACCTCCGTGCAGGCGAT
>CADCQK010000001.1 GCA_902803575.1 Oscillospiraceae bacterium | reverse complement strand
CCGAAACTTGGCCACCTCATCAGTCTCGCTTCGCTCGACAGCTTCAGCTAACGCATGGCTGCGCACACCCTCAAGGGGAAGCCTTTCAAAGCGCGACCTAACGCCCCGATAAACTATTATTTGTACGCCTTCATTCTCTTGGATGTTTCTGCTGCCTGCACCAGGTGTCCATGACCAGCTTCACGGGCAGGAGCTTCACCAGCCTCGCCTGCATCCGCTCCGGGAAGCCCAGGACCGAGACGGTTTTGCCTTTCTTCATATCCTTCACCGCCTTGCGGATGACTTGGTCCGGCGGGTAGAAGCGGTTGTAGTAGCAGACCGTGTCATCGGTGACGGCGTGGTCGAAAAACTCCGTGGTGATCCAGCCAGGGCAGACCGCCATCACCTTCACGCCCCGGGGTCTGAGCTCCACGCCCAGGGCCCGGCTGAAGCTCAGCACGTAGGCCTTCGACGCGCCGTAGACGTTGATATAGGGCACCGGCTGCCAGGAGGACATGCTGCCCATGTTGTAGATCCGGCTGCCGTCTTTCAGGTAGGGGAGTACCAGATGGCACATGGCGGTGAGGGCCCGGTCATTCAGGTCGATGATGTCCAGCTGCCGCTCCATGCTCCGATCCTCGAAGGGGCCGAAGATACCGAATCCCGCGGCGTTCACCAGCACGGCCACCTCCGGCTGCTCGGCTTCAAGCAGATTCTTGATGGTGTAAAAGCTCTCTTTCTCCAGCAGATCCAGCGGCAGCACCCGCACCTTTGCACGGACCTTTTCCTGCAATTCCATGAGCCGCTGCTCTCTTCTGGCGATGACCCAGAGCTCATCAAATTCCTCGTCCTGATCCAGGGCGTAGACGAACTCTCTGCCCATGCCGGAGGACGCCCCGGTGATGATGGCGATTTTCATGGTTTTCTCCTTTGATTCAAAATACCTGGAGTGTTCGCTCCAGGTATGATTTATTGCAGCCTGGCCTCGGGCATCAGCTCATCGGACATGATCTTCAGCATTTCCGTCAGCTTTTCCAGCTCCTCCGGCTGAAAGCGGTTTTCCATCCGCTCCATGACCGTGGAGACGTAGCCGCGCATGAGGCCGCTGTATTGGTAGTATTTCTCCGACAGGTGCAGATGATACTCTCTGCGGTCCACATCGGAGTTTTCCTTGACGATATAGCCCTTTTTGATGAGGCTGTTGACCTTGTAGGTGGCGTTGGACTGGGAGATCCCGAGAAAGTCCGCGAACTGGCTGATGGTGGGGCCGTTCATGTGGTGGATGATCTCCACGGAGAAGGCCTCCATGGCAGTCAGCGAACCCTCCCGCTCCTTCACCAGAGAGAACAGCCGGCGGAAAAACTCCAGCTCGAACTTGTCATAGACTTCGGTAAAGTTTTCTTTGAGCATGTGCGATCCTTTCTCTCAGGGCAGCTGCGGGGGCTCGGCGGGCGGCTCCGGCTCCGTGGGCGCAGGCTCGGCAGGTGCGGTCTCGGTGAAATCAGCCTCGTTGAAGACGATGTCCGGCACGTCGTCGGTGACCACCTCGCCGGTGGTCTCGATGGCGGTCATCTCGTCCACCTTGTTCTGGACGGCGGTCTTCACTTCCTTCACGAAGATGGCGGCGTAGATCACGGTGCAGAGGTTCTGCAGACCGTCGGCCACCAGGCTCACGCCCATCATGATGGAGGTGATCTTCTGGCCCTTGAAGGTGTCGAAGATCAGCAGGCAGCCCAGCACCATGCAGATGCAGGTGAACAGCAGCGTCACCCACCAGCTGCTGGCGCCCATGCGCTTGGAATCGATGGCCACCTGGAGCTTGAACACGCAGTCCACCAGAATGAACATGCCGATGACCACGGCCATGACGTTGGCCACTTCCGGAGCCCGCCAGATCACCATGGCGCCGGCGATCACCGCGAACACGCCGGAGGCAAAGTCATATTGAAGCCCCACGCCCTGCAGCTCTCTGAGGAAGTAGCCCAGCACCCGCAGCAGACCGAAGACCACGGCGCCGATGCCCAGCACTCTGCAGAGCATGACCATGGAGGTGTCCGGATTCATGATCAGCAGCACGCCGATCACGATGAAAAACAGGCTCACCAGCACATAGGCCCACTTGATTCGTTTGAAAATCCGCATGGAAATCCTTCTTTCGAAATGATGAACTCTGGCCTCGCAGAGTTTGCGCCCGCAGGCGCAAATGCAATTGAATCATTTTGCCCCCGGAACTTGTTTCGGGGAGCAAAATACCGCTCACGGAGAAAAGAATTTTTCTTTCGCAAGCTTTGCTTGTGCCAAAAATTCTTTTCGCAGTGCAACCTTCTCAAATGAAATGCGCCAGCATTTCATTTGAAGCCTTACAGGCCTAGTTCTTCGTCGATCAGCACGACCTCCAGCTTGGCCATGTCGAACATCTTGCCCCAGAGCACCAGCAGGGCGTTGCAGCCTCTGGCAGCGCTGCGGCAGTCATAGCATTTGCCGCCCTTGGGGCCCTGACATGGCTGCCCGTTGGCGAAGCGGCTCATGTTCTGCACGGCTGCGGTGTTTCTGGCGCGATAGAGACCGGAGTCGAAATCCTCTGCGATCTTGTTCGTGCCGGCGACGATGTAGACGTTCTTTTCCGGACCGTAGACCATGGCGGCGAGGCGGTTGCCGCGGCCGTCGATGTTGATGATCTCGCCCTGCTCGGTGATGGCGTTGGCACTGCTCAGATAGGTCTGGGCGGTGAGGGCCTTGTCCAAAGTCGGGATGCCGGGCTCTCTCCAGTGCCAGTAGACGGTGTTGTGCTCCGTAAGACGGTCATAGATCCCCATTTCGTCCAGCGTCTTGCTGCCGCCCATGCCGACGGTGGTGTTTTTTATGGCGCCGGCGAGATAGTCGGCGGCCTCCTCCTTGGTGGCGAAATGCGAAACCTCGAAGCCTCTGCCCTTGAGGGCGCGGATGGTTTTTTCCAGATCCATGGTAAATCCCCCTTTAATATTTTAAATATTTTAACATTTTTGCTCTATGCCGTCAATGAAAGAATTGTATCTTCCGGCCAGATTTGTTATAATGAGAGCATTCTCAGAAACGGAGGATAGAATTATGCAATTGCTATACGCGCTGGAGAGCATCCGCATGCCCTGGCTGGACTCCATCATGTCGCTGATCACCAACTGCGGCGGCGAGATGGTGTTCATGGCTCTGGCTATCATCGTGTTCTGGTGCTTCAACAAGGCCTGCGGCTGCTATATGCTCACGGTGGGCTTTTCGGGTACGGTGCTCAACCAGTTTCTGAAGCTGGCCTTCCGCATCCCGCGGCCCTGGGTCCGGGATCCGAACTTCACCATCGTGGAGTCCGCGAGAGCCGAGGCCACGGGCTATTCCTTCCCCAGCGGCCACACCCAGAACGTCTTCGCCAGCTTCGGCGCCGGGTTCGCCTGGACGAAGAAAGCCTGGCTGAAGATCGTCTGCGCGGTGCTCATCGTGCTCACGGCCTTCTCCAGAATGTACCTCGGCGTCCACACCCCGATGGACGTGGGCGTGAGCTTTATCGCGGGCCTGATCCTGGTGATCGCGCTCTACCCGGTGTTCCGGGATCTGGATCAGCACCCGCAGCGGATGTACTGGATTTTGCTGGTCATGGTGGTGCTGGATGTGGCCTTCCTGCTCTATGCGCAGCTCTGGCCCTTCCCGGCGGACGTGGATCCGGTGAATCTCGCAGAGGGGCAGAAAAATGCCTGGCTGCTGCTGGGCGCGCTGATCGGCTTCATCCTGGGCTACGCCGTGGATCAAAAGTATGTGCAGTTTGACACCAAAGCAGTCTGGTGGGCCCAGATCATCAAGGTGGTGCTGGGGCTCGTCATCGTCATCGCCATCCGCGCCGGGGTCAAGATGCTGCTGGGCGGCAGCGACTGGGTCACCTGCCTGCGCTACGGGCTCATGACCTTCTTCGCCGCGGGCATCTGGCCCATGACCTTCTCCTGGTTTGCGAAGCTGGGGAAGCACTGAGCCGCGGAATTTTTCGAAATAATAAAAAAATCCGTGAAAAAAGTAAATTGACTTACCGCAATAACTATGGTAGAATGAAATGAATTGATAGAAAGATGTAACTCTTTTCGGCACAATTCGTGTGGAAAGTTGAATCACGGAAAGGAACGCAGTATGGAAGAAAACGCAAGTGTTCTCGGCCAGCAGCTCTACGGGCTGGATCGCGACACCTTGGCGGCGCTGGCAATGGCGCTGTGTGCGCAGCTGACCGAATATGGCACCTACCATGGCGGCGTCCGGCCGGAGAATATCCTCTATGACGGACCGGACAGCGTGACCCTCGGCGCCCCCGCAAATCGGGAGACCACCGGCGACTGGACCCCGGCGGAGCTGGAATACATGGCTCCCGAGGTGTTCTGGAACGGCACCCGCACCGCTGCGGCGGACGTCTACTCGGTGGGCATGCTGCTGTATGCCGGCGTCACCGGAGGGCAGATGCCCTTCTGCCCGGCGGAGGCAACCCCTGCCGACCGGGACGAGGCGCTGCGCCGCCGCATGAACGGCGAGCTGCCGGAGATGCCCAAAACCGCGGGCAAGCACCTGGCCCGCATCATTGAACGATCGATCCAGTTCCGTGCCGATGACCGGTACGAGACTCCCGCCGCCCTGGGTGCGGCATTGGCCCAATATCGGGAGGCTCTGCACTCGAACATCCCGGCGGCCCGTGAGATGTTCGAAAAGCCCCGTCAGGAGCTGACGGAGGTGGAGCAGATGCTCCTGAGCATCCTCAACGAAAAGGCCGCGAAGGAAGAGTCGGACCGTCTGGCGGCAGAACGCGCCGCGGCGGAGGAAGCTGAGCGGCTGAAAGCCGAGCGGCAGGCCGCCCTGGAAGCGGAGCGGCAGCTGCAGGAGCAGGCCGAAGCGGAGGCGGAAACGGATTCCGCACCGGAGGATGCGCTTGCGCCTGAGGTTGAAATGCCCGAAACGGAGCCGGCAGAATCTGCGAAAACGCCGACAGAGGAAGACTCCGAGCTGCAGAAGGCCGGTAAAAAGGCGGGCCTGGATCCCGCTCTGGTGGAGGCCATCTCCGCATCCGTCGCAGCCCGCATGGCGGACCCGGATTCCGAGGAAACCACGGAGAAGGAGACCACGGCGGCCGAGCGCTCCGAGCTGCATAAGGCCGAGGAGGACCGCATCTCCCAGCAGCTGGAGGAGATGGACTGGTTCGGTCACAACAAGGACGACGACAAGAAGGGTCGCTCCGGCTGGATCGTGGCGCTGCTGTGCATCGTGGCCATCGTGCTGGGCGCGCTGATCATTCACAGCATCGGCACCATCGGACAGCATCGGCAGGAAGTGGTAGCCCAGCAGCCCGGCGGCTCTGAGGAGCTGCTGGCCTCTGCGGCGCCGGACGCCAGCGCTGCTCCCGAAGAGAGCACTGCTCCGGTGGAGACCGAAGAGCCCACGCCGACGCCCACCGCCACCCCGGCGCCCCATCGGTATGAGGTGATCCTCTCCAACGCCTCCTGGGAGAACGCCAAGAAGGAGGCCGAGGCCAAGGGCGGCTATCTGGCCGTCATCGAGTCCGGCGAGGAGCTCATGAAGATCACCGAGCTGGCCGCAAGCCAGGGCGCCAGATACGTCTGGATCGGCCTGAGCCGCACCAGCACCGGCGAGCTGAGCTGGGTCAAGAGCACCGAAAACGGTTACATCAGCTGGGCGGCCGGCGAGCCCTCTGTCCACGACAGCTACACCGGCATGGCGGAGGATTACGTCCTCATCGCCAACCAGCAGGGCACCTGGCTCTACAATGACTGCATCGGTGATCCCGCAGGCAGCTACCCCCGCTTCTACAGCGGTGTGCTGGCCTACGTCATCGAATACGATTCCTGAACATAATAAAACCCCATGCCGCAAGGCGCGGGGTTTTGTTATCAAATCGGTGTTTTCTGCATCTTCGCCCAGCGGCGGGGATATTTTTCCGGGGTCTCTTTCACCTTCCGGATCCGCACCACGCAGTGGTTGAGATTGGTGCCGGGGATGGCATAGGTCAGCACCTCCGGCTCTCCGCCGAGAACTTCGATGGCGTGGCGGGCCTCCTCCAGCTCTTCGCTGCAGCCGGGACCCTTCATGGCGAGGAACACGCCGCCCACCTTCACCAGCGGGAGACAGAGCTCGCTGAGCAGATCCAGCCGCGCCACCGCTCTGGAGAGAGCAATGTCGAAGCTTTCCCGCAGATCAGAAGCCTCCTCCGCTCTGGCATGGAGGCAGGTGACGTCTGCATAGCCCAGGGCCTCACAGACCTCAGAGAGAAAGTCCACCCGCTTGGCCAGACTGTCCAGCAGGGTCAGTTCCATCTGCGGCTCCAGGATCCGCAGCGGCAGCCCGGGAAAGCCCGCCCCGGTGCCCACGTCGATCACCGATCTGCCATGAAAGTCCTCCATGGTCAGCAGTGCTGCGCAGTCGAGAAAGTGCAGCCGCGCGGTGTCCGCCTCTCCGTGGATGGCAGTCAGGTTCATGACCTTGCTGCGCGCCTCCAGAATGGTATAGTAGCTGCGAAAGTCCTTCAGCTGATCTTCTGAAACCGTCAGACCCAGTTCCTTCAGCCCTTCCCGCAGGATATCTTCCATAATTTCCTCCATACAGTGAAATGGCGTGCTGCGTTTGGCAGCACGCCGGATTCATTTTGGCGATCCAACCGGGGTCAGGCGTAGAAGACATGACCGCCGATGGTGGTGACGTAGGTCAGCGAGTAGGCGAACCAGCTGCCGTCGCAGGCATTGGGGTTCACGAAGTACAGAGCGCTGCCCACAGTGCTCACGCCGTCCAGAGCCATTTCCGCAGCGCGGACGGCCTCCTCACTGGGCGTGTTGTAGATCGAACCGTCGTAGACCGGGGTGAACTGACCGGCTTCGAAGATGACGTCGTAGATGGTGTTGGCGAACTGCGGAGCAGCCACGCGATTGAGCACCACGTTGCCCACGCCGATCATACCGTCGAAGGGCTGACCATTGGCTTCCGCATAGATGATGCGGCTGAGCCAGTAAATGTCCTGCTTGCCGTAGAAGCTCTCGCCGTCCTCAATCAGCTCTTTGGTGGAGGTATCGACTGCGACCGAGGCGAGCGCCTGATCGTAGTTGAGCTTCGCGCCGAAGATGTTCTCCAGAGCGGGGAAGGGAACCACAAGCTTCCCGTCCAGCGCCAGGATATTGCCGGGCGCGTTGATGTAACGACCGTTAGCCATGAAGCTGGAAGCGCCCACCGTGGCTTTGACGGGCATCTCTGCCGCTGTACAGGTGATGTTGGCGCCGTCGACCTCGCCGTCAGCGAAGTCATAACCCAGCATGGTGCAGTAATCAGAAAGCGCAAGATACGCATTGCCGTTCACGACATAGCTGTAACCGCCGAAGACACCGTCCACATAAACGGGAACGAAGGTGCACTGCATGGTCTGGGCAGCAGTGTCCACATCCATGCCAACCGCAACGGTGCGGGTGACGGGCTGGAGACTCCGCAGCGCCTGCCGCATCGCGACGCGCTCGTCCTGCTCGGTCAGCTGCAGGGCCTCATCCGCCGGAGCGGGAGGCTCGCTGGGTGCCGGCGTGGAAACAGAAGGTGTTACATCCGATTTCACTTCCGGAGAAGCTTCCGGTTCCAGCGCGAAAACGTCGTTGGATCCCATCAGCAGACCCATACCGATCAGAAGGCTGCACAGCAGCACAACGACCAGCGCGACCGTGAGGTTGGATCGCGTTTTAGCCGGGCCCATCGGAATCGCCCCCTTTCATTAAGCATTGAATCATAATCGTTCAGAATAAAGTTTACAATTCCGATGCATTTATTATATTCAATTTCCTGCACAGTTTCAACCGGCATTTTGCACAAATGGCTCGACTTCAAACTAACAAATCGAACAAAAAAACAAAAAGTTTCAAAAAATTTTACAACATATCGGTTTGTTCACAATAAAAAAACACTATATCTTGTGTTTGTGCAGGTTGATGAAAAATAGGGAATCCGGTCGAGGGGACCGAAAAATGTTTACAATTGTGGTGAAAAAAATCCTGCAAATCAACATTATGTCAACAATTTCGGTTATTCCTTCGCCCTTTTTTGGAATTATGTAAATCATTTTCCCATGGATTTCGTTGAAAAATCAGCCCTTCACCCCACTTGCCCATGGAAAATCGAGGCTTTTCCATCCCTTTCCGCCACCGGGTCGCCACCGGCCGTTCCGGTTCTGTCCGTTTCGGGATCAACATAGACTGTCGGGAGGAAGGGGGTGCGCGGGGCTTGAAGCGAAGCGGCGCGATCTGGAGCTTGGCGGCAGCGGCGGTGGGGGTGTTTCTGATGGTCCACGCGCTCCCGGCGGGACTGCTGCGGACGGTGGGCCCGGAGCGGGTTTTGGAGACGGCGGTGCGTCTGGAGCTGGGGGCAGTGCCGCAGCCGCGGGAGCAGGCGGTCTCCGCGACACCCACGCCGGAACCCCAGCCGGAGCCGACGTTCTGTTCCGAATCTCCGGATCAAACCCCGGAGGGGCTGCCGATCCTTCCGGCCAGCTTTCCCGGCGGTCTGACCATGAAAAACGAGACGGATTATGATCCGATCCTCTCCGATCTGCTGGCGGAGGGGCCGGGGATCCGTCTGCCGTCGGAGGGCGTGCAGGTGCTGATCCTCCACACCCACACCAGCGAGGCCTACACCCCCACGGACAGCGACCGCTACGAGGCCAGCGACACCATGCGCACCGAGGACGCAAATTACAATATCATCCGGGTGGGG